>CALPPK020000048.1 GCA_943325435.2 Bifidobacterium breve | reverse complement strand
TTCGCGTTGTCAGTCTTTTGTCATGGAAATACGGCAACCCAGCCCATTTCATAGCTACAGACCTTGGCCTCACTCCGCGTGAACTTGGCCTCTCTGCCATGGGCGGCAACACTCCGCAAACTTTGGTCAACACCGCATCACGTCAAATACTTGCCGGCGAAGTCGACCTCGTCATTTTGACTGGAGGCGAAACAACTCGTACTCGTGCTCGCTACAACAAAGCCGGCCTCACCCCCGACTGGCGTACGACCGATATTGCCCCCGTTCCCGTCTCAGAAGATCTCACGATGAACATGCCAGAAGAACTGGCTCTCAAAATCATGATGCCAATTCAGATCTACCCACTCTTCGAAACCGCGCTGCGTGCACAAGCCGGACGTTCTGTTGCAGATCATCAAGTTCACATCAGTGAGTTGTATGCCCGATTCAGCGCCGTGGCTGCAACAAATCCGTATGCATGGTCAAAGAAGCAGTACACAGCAGAAGAAATTCGCACTGCTTCTGACTCGAATCGAATGATCGGTTTCCCATATCCGAAATTGATGAACTCAAATAATGATGTCGACATGTCTGCTGCACTCATTTTGTGTTCAGCCGAGAAAGCAACTGCACTCGGAGTTCCTCGTGACCGTTGGATTTTCCCACAATCGGGAAGTGACGCTCATGAACACGCATTCATTTCACATCGCAATCATTTCTATGACACTCCTGCTATCGAATTAGCTGGACGTCGAGTCTTGGAACTTGCCGGACTCTCAATCAATGACATTGACCTAGTTGATTTGTACTCTTGCTTTCCTTCTGCCGTTCAGCTCGGCGCGAAATCACTCGGACTTGACATCAATGGTCAACTCACGCGCACAGGTGGATTGCAATTTGGTGGTGGTCCATGGAATAACTACGTCATGCACGCCATTGCAACTGTTGCAAACGAATTACGTAGTGGAATTGGTGCTACTGGGCTCGTGTGGGCAAACGGTGGGTACACAACGAAACATGCATTCGGCGTGTATGCAACGACTCCACCAAAGAACGGCTTCGCATACGACTATCCGCAAGACCAGATCGACGCATTGCCTCGCAGGTCGCTCGCATCACCTGCCGATGCAGCTGGCGAGATGACTATTGAGGGATACTCGGTCATGCATGACCGTGAGGGCAACCCCGAACGCTCCATTGCATCATGCATACTTGCCGATGGTCGACGCGCCTGGGCAGACACCACAGACGTTGGCATTGGTCGCGACATGTGCGTCAACGAATGGGTCGGCCGCACGGTTCGTGCCGATGAGTCAGGTACTCTGCTCGCGTGAGCGATACATTCCCCCGCCAATACGCACGAACACAACGACTCTCGCTCGGAGAACCGCGCAGTTTCACCGTGGCCCCTGATGGCTCGCGGGTGATCTTCATACGTTCACACTCTGGATCTGATTCAGTCAACACTTTGTGGAGTCTCGACACCGCAACCGGTATCGAACGTGAACTCCTTGATCCGCGCACATTGAATACCGACTTAACAGAGTTGACAGCAGCTGAATTACGGCAGCGCGAACGCGCTCGTGAAGGCGCAAGCGGCGTCACGAGTTATGCATGCAATCGCGATGTCACGCTTGCTGTCACAGTTCTGGGTGGAAGTGTCGTGTTGATTGATCTTCTCAGTGGAGCTGCAACAATGCCGACTATCGAGTCTGGTGTCTTTGATGTGCGCCTCTCCCCCGACGGAAACACCATCTCTTATTTGCGTGGCACATCGTTATGTGTTTCATCACTTGCCGGTAATGAACGAATCATTGCATCAGATCCGAACGAAGCGATCTCGTGGGGCAATGCAGAGTTCATCGCAGCAGAAGAAATGGGTCGATTCCGCGGCTATTGGTGGGCGCCAGATTCGCAATCGATAGCCGCATGTCGAGTTGATGTTTCGCCCACCAATGTCTGGCATATTGCAGATCCCGCTCATCCAGAATTGCCTGCAACCGAACACCGGTATCCAGCCGCAGGTACGCCGAATGCTTCAGTGTCGCTTCACATCATTTCTGTTGCATCGCCAGCCGTAACACGGGTTGAGCTCCCAGGGAATTGGGAATATCTCAACACGGTTTCTTGGAATAGCGCAGGCCTGATTGCCCAAACTCAAACTCGCGACCAGAAGAAGATCAACATTCACTCTGTTGATTCAGCTACTGGGAAAACCACGATTATTTTCTCAGACACCGACGATGCTTGGGTTGAGTTGGTTTCTGGTGTTCCTGCATTACAGCAAGATGGCACTCTCGTCACCTGTGCTGATCGAGATGGCACGCGACGTCTACTAGTGAACGGTGAGGCCGTTACACCAACCACATTGCAAGTGCGCAGCGTCGTTTCGGTCGGCGAAAGCATCATGTTTATGGCAAACGAGATAAGTACGCCATGGGAATTAGATGCATGGGCATATCGCAATGGTTCGCTAGAACAAATCACTCAGTCACATGGCGTGGCCTCTGTAAGTGGATCTCATAGTTGTTACGTTTCGCGAATATCCACTCTCGACACAGAACGAGCACAATTCACTGTTCATACAGCGACTGCAACTCACAACATCGCCTCACTCACCGAGACATCATTGGTGCAACCAAACGTACGCATCTTGTCTGTTGGCCCTCGCGGCATCCCTGTTGCAATACTTCTGCCGCGTGACGGACTCTCTACAAAACTTCCCGTGTTGTTTGACCCATACGGTGGCCCGCATGCACAACGAGTTGTTTCGTCGCGTGCGGCCTACAACTCATCACAGTGGTTTGCAGACCAAGGATTTGTGGTTGTCATCGTGGACAACACCGGAACACCCGGCAAGGGCAGTGTGTGGGAACGAGGCGTATTGAATGACCTTGCTCAACCGGTACTTGATGATCAAGTAGAAATCTTGCGTGACCTCAATGATCTTGAACCGCGTGCCGATACTTCAAGAGTTGGTATTCGTGGTTGGAGCTTTGGTGGTTATCTTGCGGCCCTCGCCGTACTGCGACGCAGTGATTTGTTTCATGCTGCCGTAGCTGGTGCCCCAGTCACAGATTGGCGCCTCTACGACACTCATTACACAGAGCGTTATTTGGGTAATCCAGCAATTGATGCGAGGGCATACGAAGCAACATCATTGTTCAATGATGCAGAGCATCTGCAGCAACCACTGTTGCTCATACATGGACTAGCCGACGACAATGTTGTGGCAGCACATACTTTGCAATTGTCTTCTGCATTGCTGGCAGCCGGAAAACCTCATGAAGTGTTGCCGCTCTCCGGCGTTACACATATGACTCCGCAAGAAGTGGTGGCAGAAAATCTCTTACTGCATCAACTGGAATTCTTACAGCGCCATCTTTGTTAACGCGGTGAAGTACCAGTCACGAATCGGTCAAGCCCAGCAAGATCCTTGTGCACGGACACATTCTTGAAGCCTGCTGATTCAAATAACTGCGAGACAACTGTCGCCTGGGTGAATCCCATCTCAACTGCAAGTAAGCCACCCGGTACCAACCAATCAGTAGCGCCGGAAACAACAACGCGCAAATCGTTTAATCCATCTGTTCCCGCAAATAACGCATTGTGCGGTTCCCAATTCAAAACCGATTCGCCTACAAGCGGATCACCTGTGGCGATGTACGGAGGATTGCTGACTATTGCGTCAAGGGAACCCTCAAGTTCTGCAGGCAATGCCTCGTACCAACTGCCGTGCCCGAATCGTGCCCCCACCGCATTGCGCCCAACACCGGCTGCATTTGCACGAGCGACATGTAGTGCGTCTTCAGAAAAATCAGTCATCCACACTTCAGCAGATTCAAACGGTAATTCGTGCAACACGGAAAGCCCCACTGCACCTGACCCGGTACCAAGGTCTGCAATTGCAACACTTCGACCAACATCACGAATCTTTTGCAATGCATAACGCGTCACATGTTCCACCAGAAGTTCAGTTTCGGGGCGCGGAATCAGAACACGCGAATCAACCAGCAAGTCAAGACGTCGAAACGCCCATCGCCCCATCACATATTGCAATGGTTCTCCCGTTGCGTACCTAGCAATCATGCTGTGCAGATGCTGCGCAGATCGCTCACTCACTAGTTCATCGAGAATGTCGCCAAATTCGTCCGCATCACAACCACTGGCATGTTCACATAGCCACTGCGCAATAGTGCGCTCTCCCACTTCGTCCTGGGTGCGTTTCACCATTTCACGCCACGTGACGTGAGTTTCTGAGTTAGTCATTGTTGGCTAGTTGGCGTGCCCGCAGGTCTGCCGACAACGCATCGATAACTGGGTCAAGTTCTCCGCCTAATGCAGCCTGCAATTGATACAACGTAAAGCCAATGCGGTGATCAGTGATGCGGTTCTCTTTGTAGTTGTAGGTACGAATCTTTTCACCACGTCCACCGCCACCAATTTGTGCTTTGCGTTCTACTGAAGCTTTGGCCTCTTGTTCTTCTTGACGCAATTTCAACAAGCGAGACCGAAGCACAGTCATCGCACGCAATTTGTTCTGCAATTGGCTGCGCTCATCTTGCATTGCCACCACTAGACCGGTTGGTTTGTGAGTAATTCGCACAGCAGAGTCAGTGGTGTTGACGTGCTGTCCACCAGCACCAGACGCGCGATACACATCAATACTGAGATCATTGGCGTTGATCTCTAAGTCAAGTTCTTCAGCTTCCACCATTACAGCCACCGTGGCTGACGATGTATGGATACGACCTTGAGCTTCTGTCGCTGGTACTCGCTGCACACGATGCGGTCCGCCCTCGAACTTGAGATGGCTCCATGCGTCGTCACCTTTGAACATCAGAGTGGCCTGGTTGATGCCACCCATTTCGGAATTGTCAATCTGCATAGTCTCAACAGACCAGCCACGCTTTGATGCGTACGCGGTGTACATCTCCATCAGGTCGCGCGCGAACAAGTTTGCTTCTTCGCCACCTTCGGCACCACGAATCTCCATGATTACTGGCTTGCCATCGTTCTCGTCAGGTGGAAGCAACAACACTTGCAATTGAGCTTCTAGTTCTTCAACTCGAGTTTCGGCAGCTGCTGCCTCTGCCCGAAATGACTCGCGCTCATCTCCGGCGGTTTCAATCATTAGTTCTTTTGCCGCAGCCGCATCACCACGAGCAGACCACAAGTCACGAATACATTGCACGAGTGGAGTGAGCTGCTTGTATTTGCGCGACGCTTCACGCAGACGATTTTGATCGCCAAGAACCTCAGGGCTACCCAGACTTACTTCAAGCTCGTTGTAGTCCCGTTCAATGGATTCAAGACGGCTGTTCATGCAACACAAGGTTAGAGGGTTGGCGCAGTGTTATTTCTGGAACACATCGTCAAACACGAAAGAATTCGCCGAAGGCGAATATTTCAACTGTCTGCGAGAGCTGTATCGGCGATTCACATAGCCAGGCCCATAGACCCTGCCTTTTCGCTGGTCAATCTCAGGATCATCAATAACTTTTGAAGAATCGCGTCCATTGTCAATATCTACCCAGTTCCACACGCATCGGAAATCCCCGCTCCAAGGAATGGCAAAAAAACCACCGTACGTTGGGCCACTGTTTTTGCGTGTTCGGTAGGTAACGAAGAAATCAATCACTCCATCATTCGTGTAATCAGAGCTGTATACCTTTTGTGGATACTTGCCGCGACCGCCGCTCAACACATCGGACTTGTCTGACCATTGCACGCCATCCCATGAGTAAAAAGTAAGACTTTCGTCCGTTACGAGCATTGCAAAAACTCCACACTCACTTTCAGAAATTTCTGAAGCGTCAATAACTGCAAAAGTTGTTAACCACGCAGTCCACGCAGCTTCGGGCGCGCCCTCTACCCATGGAACCGTGGTGGGAATAGGAATCGTGGTCGTAGTGGATCCAGTTACTCCATCAGAATCTGCGCTCGGAGAAGCAGAATTACTGCAAGCAGACAGCACAGCCACAGCAAGTACTGACACAAGATGAGATTTTCGAATGTACTTCCTCATGAGATGCTTCTACCTAACTGCATTTCTCAGGACAAATACGCAAGACGTACCTGAATTGAAGCCATGTTTGCTAAGCGCTCAATTGATGCAATGACATCGCGACGGCGCACCGCAATGGTGACATCTTGCGTGCCAAGACGAGACGCAGCATCCACTGCAAAACTGACGCAATCAAGATCAACACCGTGCACAAATATTGCGGTTGACAACCGCTTTGCTCCGGTCAGACCAATTGCAACACAGGGCACGGAGTCTTTTACGTTCGTGCGCAGTACTGGTGGGTCTGCAGGTGCGAGAGTGGAAAACCCAATAGACGACGGATCTTTAATTGCTTTCCATCGTGAAAGGCGCTCAACTCCGAATTGGTTAAAAGGATGAGAGTCTGCACCTTCAGTGCGATGTGGCAACACCGCATCGATTACTTGACGCATTGCCTGGGAAGTAGGTAGTTCACCATGAATCATGGTGAATGCTTCACGATCATGTCGGCCCATGCCGACTTCTAAGCGCACATCACCTGTTGTCACATCATCGACGACTCGACACATTTCAAGTCCACGCACTTCGCCAACAACTACACCGTGTTCAACTAGCGCATCGGCACCTGATGATTCGATGATGTCAACAAACGAAAGATGATCATCACTGGCAGAAGCCGACACGATGTGTGGTTCTGCTGTGGCGTGCGTAATGGTGTGGTCATCAACATGCCATACGGTGATCTCTGAATCAAACAGTGAGGCACGTCGTGCAAGAAGACCAGCATTGTTTTCCACCAAGAGATTCACGGGACGTTCGAATTGAGATGTCCATGCAAGAACAGGACCTAAAGATCGCGATGCTTCGCCGTCAATCAGAACCCACACCGCATCAGTTGTGAGGAAACCTGCTCCGAGAGCAAAAGATTCGTTCGTGCCATCTGGATCAGACGCCAGTGCAAGATG
The DNA here is from genome assembly GCA_943325435.2 of Bifidobacterium breve. The sequence continues at coordinate 443 of CALPPK020000048.1, read as the reverse complement.
TTCACGGACAAGCGACCGCAACTTAATTGAAAGCAATCGAGAACGTCGATCAAGATCGGCGGGGTTCACGTCAGTCATAACGAGTACAGATGGAGGTTTGTGACGCGCACGTCACAAAAAATCACTCTGGGCGTGCAGGTGCGTTGGTGCGCTCGCCATAACGCTTGTTGAAGCGCTCCACGCGTCCACCAGTGTCGACAAGCTTCTGCTTACCGGTGAAGAAAGGGTGGCACTCGTTGCAAAGTTCAAGGACGATAGGAACCTTGCGGCTGCTGCGTGTGGTGAAGCTGTTGCCACATGAGCACTTGACGCTGATATCTGCGTATTCAGGATGTGTTTCGGTTTTCATATCTCTGTCATCTCTTTGAAACGGACTCTGAAGTGTATCGGGACTAGGCGCCGGGCGTCTTAGCGATTTCGGCCAAGAACTCGTCGTTGGTACT
>CALPPK020000047.1 GCA_943325435.2 Bifidobacterium breve | reverse complement strand
GGCCGCAAGGCCTCACTGGGCGCATCGATTATCGAAAAGGGACTCACTTCTTCAACCACTGCCCTTGTCATCGCGCTCGGCACCAATGACATGATCTCTAAGCCTGAGACGTGGTACCCACGATGGGTCATTGACACCGTGATGAACAAAACACGCGGCTTACCAGTGTTGTGGGTCAACGTAGAGTTCTCTCAGACCGGACGCAGTGATTGGCGAGCACGTGGGGTTCGATTCAACAAAGAATTGCGTCTAGCCAAACTTCGGTACCCGAACTTGACAATCGCTGATTGGAATACTGCGTTCACTCCTAAATCCAAAAGCCGATTCATTAATGACGGCGTGCACTTAACAGTTTCGGGATACAAAACCAGAAGTAGCTTTATGGTTCCAGCGATTTACTCATTTGGTTCAGCGATTGTCAACGCGAGCACAACCACTAGTACATCGACAACCACTACGACAACATCTACAACCGTCGTGCCAGTGACTACAACTTCTTCAACAAGCACAAGCACAACCTCAACAACTCCGACGACATCGACAACAACCGCCGGTTAATTACTCAGTAGTACAATCTGTGCATGCGCGCAGTTATGTCCTCTTCAGGTTCGGTATTTGTAACAGACCAGGAAGAACCCACCGGAATTGGTGAACTCATCACCGTTACATCAGCTGGAATATGCGGGTCCGATCTGCACCTCGTTTCATCTGGACTCTCTGGGGTTATTCTCGGCCACGAGTTTGGTGGCTTCACTGCCGACGGAACTTTGGTCGCAGTTCGCCCCACCGGAGAATGCGGCACATGCGCACAATGCACTACTGGTTTCCCACACACATGCCATCAAGCTGCAGCTTCCCTTCACGGAACATCTATCAACGGCGGCCTTGCCCAATTCGTGCGGGTGGAGTCTTCTCGCATGGTTCCGGTACCCGCCGGCACAGACCCAGCCGCGGTAGGCCTAGTTGAACCACTTGCGGTCGTAATACATGGAGTCAATCGAGTTCGCCTCATGTCTGGCATGTCGGCCATGGTCGTGGGCTCCGGCTCGATTGGCCTATTGACAGCTGCCGTTCTTGCCGACAGGGGCATCAATGTGGACATTGTGTGCCGCCACCCCCACCAATTTGAAGCCGCCCAGAAGCTCGGGGTGAACGCAGTATCGAAACCAGGTTCGAACTACGACGTCTCGTTCGATGCTGTGTGCACCCAAGAGTCGCTCGACACTTGTTTCAACGCGACTCGTCCACGCGGAGACGTTGTTGAGTTCGGAATGATTTGGAGTGGCATACAACTCAAAAACCAAATGATGTTAAAAGAAATTTCTCTAGTGCCGTCTATCTTCTATAGCCACGATCATGAACAAAATGATTTTGTAGATGCGGTTGACATGCTTGTTAGGCATCCAGAACTCACAACAACGCTTGTCACACATCGTTTCTCTCTTGAAGATTCTGTTCAAGCATTTGCAGTTGCAAATGATCGACAAGCTGGCGCAATTAAAGTACATATCTTCACGCAGATGTAACTTGATTTTTCACAATCGATTGTGAAAAACACTTGCTTGTTACACACAAGTTTGTTTGCAACACGCAACACGAATTCACTTCTTGGTCTTTTGTCACATGACAACAGACACAGCGTTTTGCGCACTACCTTGACTGATGTCACACCAATCGGGTGCGACAGTTTTAGGGGTAATTCTTATGACACAAACTCACTCAATGCGCTCACGTGTATTGCGTCGCGTTGGTGTTGCAGTAGCAACAGCAATAGCGATTTCAACCGTGGCCTCAACCGGCAGTCAAGCAGCTGCCAATCCGTCTGCTGCAAAGTACGGCGGCGAAGTCAAAGTCGGCATCTTCGACACCTTCCCTGGTTTTTGTGTGGGTAACAACCCCGCCAACTCAGCTCTCATGGCTACACGTTCAATGTACGAAACATTGTTTGAGCGCACAGTCGGTGGCGACTACGTCGGTCTTCTTGCAAGCAGCGGAACTCCATCAGCTGACTTGAAGACATGGACCATCACTCTTCGCGAAGGAATCAAGTTCCACGACGGCGCAGCTTTCAATGCTGCTTCAGTAGTAACGAACTATCAGGCAATCACTGGTCTTATTGCTGCTGGCGCTTACGCTGCTGGCGGTTTAGCTGGTTATGCATCTAAGGGCTACACAGTTGGCACCGGTGCTGCATTTGCTGCAAACATCAAGAGCTTCTCAGCCAAGTCAACATACGTAGTTGAGTTCGTTCTCGACCGCGCACAGAATGACTTCCTTGGAACTCTTTACGCATCAGGTCGTGGCTTCATGCGCTCACCTGCACAGTTTGCATCGTCAACAACATGTGCTTCATCACCAGTTGGTACCGGACCGTTCAAGTTCGTTAGCTACACAAGTGATGAGCTCATCGTTGCAAAGAACGCTTCCTACTGGCGTACAGATCCAAACACAAACGCAGCGTTGCCATACCTCGACAAGATCACATTCAAGAATGTGAAAGAGGGTTCACAGCGCGCAGCTGCAGTTCGTACAGGAACACTCGACGCTGGAATGTTCACAGCTGGTTCAGAAGCAACATTCATCAAAGACCTTCGTCTTCGTAAGAGTGTTGCAACCGAATATAAGTCTCCTGTTGAGTACTACCCATCACTGTGGTTGAACCAAGGAAAGCCTGGCTCACCATTCGCTAACAAGAATGCGCGTCTCGCTCTTCTTACTTGTATCGACCGCGTTAACTACGCAAAGGTTCGCGGCAAGGGTGAAACAACAGTTGCAAAATCATTGGTCGGTCCAAAGAGCGACATGTATTCAACTTCTGGTTTCTCAAAGTTCAGTGTTAAAGCTTCTAAGGCTTACGTAGCTGCCTACCTCAAGGAAACAGGAAAGACATCATTGACATTCTCAATGCCATCAGATCAGTCTTCTGCATCACAGGCCAACGCAAAGTTCCTTACCGAGCAATGGAAGAAGTGTGGAATTACTGCGAATGTTGTAGTTGAAGAATCAGCTGTCATCATTGCTAAAGCATTCAACGCAGCACCAAAGGTTGCTGCTGGTGAGTACTACAATGCATACGACATGATTCCAATCCTTCTCTTCGAAGGAACTGACGTCACGTTCAACTTGCCATTCGTGGTAACAAATGCGTTCCCTGCAACAAGCACAAGCCCAGTAAAGGCGCTCTTCCAGAACAGCGTTGGAGTTGTACTCAGCCTCAACCATCACTCAGACACTGTTGTCGACACGATTTTCTATGCTGGCCAAGCCGCACAGACCCGTACCGGCGCAAAGGTCAAGTACAAAGAAGGAACGACTTACCTCCAGACCAATGGTTTCATGGGTTCGATCAACCACATCTACTACTCACTCTTCACCACGAAGAAGCTCGCCGGAATCGGCTCACTTCAACTGGTTAAGGGCAAGACACAGCGTGTTGTGACCAACTTTGGTATCGACTGGACCGGCGTCTACAAGACCGCCTAATCCGTTAGTCAACAGACCATCTTCAAAGGGGATGGGGGTTTCCGAAAGGATTGCCCCCATCCCCTTTATTATTGGCTGGTCCTTCAGAGGTGACTTTTCAGACAAAATCACCCCAAAGTGACCCGTTAATTAGTTGCAGAACGCAAGAGAATATCGACAATGTGTTTGGCGTCACCCCCACCCACGCTGATATGGTGACTGCTGTCACATCAATTCTGGTGTGCATTTTGGGGGGGAAACTCAATGACTCAAAGTCAGATCACTCGGTCACGTGTGATGCGTCGTATAGGGGTAGCAGTTGCAGCCACTATTGCGATCAGCACACTGGCCTCAACAGGAAGTCAGGCGGCTTCAAATCCGTCTGCTCCAAAATACGGCGGAGAAGTAAAGGTCGGAATTTTCGACACCTTCCCCGGTTTCTGTGTTGGTAACAACCCAGCAAACTCAGCACTCATGGCAACTCGTACTGTGTACGAAACGTTGTTCGAAAAGACACGTGGAAACGACTTCGTTGGACTTCTTGCAAAGAGCGGTACACCTTCAGCAGACCTGAAGACATGGACCGTTGAACTTCGTACAGGCATCAAGTTCCACAACGGTGAAGCACTGAACGCAGCAGCAATGGTTACCAACTGGTTGAACTCATCAGGAAATATGTTCCTCGGAGTAGCAGCTACTAAGGGACCAGCAGCAGCAACAGCCGCTTATGGCCACACACTTGGTACTGCAGTTCCGTTCCAGTCAAACATTCTCAAGGCAACAGCCGTTGGCGAAACAACTGTGGTCTACACACTTGACCGTCCTCAGAACGACTTCTTGGGAACTCTGTACGCATCCGGTCGTGGCTTTGTTCGCGCTCCTGCTCAGTTGATCGACAAGACAACTTGCTCAGGAACACCAATCGGTACAGGACCGTTCAAGGCAGTTAGTTTCACAACTGATGAAATGATTGTTGCTAAGAATGCTGATTACTGGCGCAAGGATCCTGTAACAGGAAACAAGCTTCCGTACATCGACAAGATCACTTTCACAAACATCAAGGAAAGCTCAAGCCGTCAGTCAGCAGTTCAAACTGGAACGATCGACGCAGCAATGTTCTCTGGTGCATCAGAAGGTCAGTACATTCAAGCTCTTCGTAAGAAGAAGAACTTGACTGAGTACAAGTCGCCTGCCGAGTACTACCCATCACTTTGGTTGAACCAAGGCAAGCCAGGTTCACCATTCGCTAACAAGAATGCGCGTCTCGCAGTTCTTTCTTGCATCGACCGTGTGAACTGGGTAAAGACCCGTACAAAGGGCGAAGGCGTTGTGTCTAAGTCACTTGTTGGTCCGAACAACATCATGTACACAACCAATGGTTTCCAGAAGTACAGCGTCGCAGAAGCCAAGAAGTATGTAGAGCTCTACAAGACCGAAACTGGCAAGACTGAATTGGCTTTCGCCGGACCTACTGACACCAGCTCGGTTTCCGTAGGAAACGCAAAGTTCTTCCAGACCATGATGGCCAAGTGCGGTATCAAGTACGACTTCGTTACTGAAGAAGGTGCCGTCATTATTGGTAAGGCATTCAACCCTTCACCAGCAGCCGGTTCGCACTACAACGCGTACGATTCCATCGCAATCTTGTTGTTTGAAGGAACTGACACCACATTCAACTTGCCGTTCGTTCTCACCAACGGTTTTGCAAAGGACAGCAAGAACCCACTAGCTGGAATCTTCCGTACATCAATTGGTTCAATCCTCGGTTTGAACCACCACTCAAACACTGATGTGGACAAATTGTTCTACGAAGGTCAAGCTGCTCAGTCCAAGGCTCTTGCAGCCGCCAAGTACAAAGCCGGAACAGCGCTTCTTCAAACAGAAGCAATCATGGGAGCCACCTTCTACTTCAGCTACGAACTGTTCGCAGGTAAGAGCTTGGGCGGAATTGGTAAAACACCTATCGAACTGAAGAAGACCCAACGTCTCATGACTAACTGGGGAATCGACTGGGCTGGCGTTTACAAAAACTAAGTAAACACAGTTCACTTTCGAACTAAAAGTGGCGGCGCCCGATTGGGTGCCGCCACTTTTTTTGTATTACAGTTGAGACATCCAAGGGGGGTTATGGAAACAATTCGCATGATATTTAAGCGCATTGTGTTGCTAAGCACAGTGGTAGTCATTGCAACTTTTTTGTTGTCATTACTTATGAGATTGCTGCCTGGTGATCCGGCAGCTGTACTTGTTCCAAACGCACCAGAAGAATTGCGTGCACTCATTCGTCAAGAGACCGGATTGAGTAAAGGCATCTTCGGTTATTACTGGCAATGGTTGTCAGGAATGCTTCAAGGTGACTTCGGAAAGTATTACCTCAACGGCGGATACAGGCCGGTTTCAGAAGTACTCAAGAAGTGTCTCCCCCCTTCCTTGTTCCTCATTCTCTACGCACAAATTGTTGCACTCACATTGTCCATCCCACTTGGTTTGATATCCGCATACAAAGAGAACTCACGGTTCGACAGAATCACAAGCTCAGTTCTCTTCACTGCAGTTTCAATTCCTGCTTTCGCATCCGGAATCATCTTGTCGCTGATCTTTGCGGTACAACTCGGATGGGTCGACCCAATTGGTTACGAATCCCCATTCGGTAACCCAGTTGAGCACTTCAAGCTGATGATTCTTCCCGTAGCAAGTTTGGCCATTGGTCTCACCTCTAGCTACACCCGCCTGTTGCGAACAGACGTCATAGCCACCCTGAAAGAGGACTACGTAACAATGGCGGCCTCGAAGGGCATCTCAAATAAGCGCGTTTTGTGGAAGCACGTTTTCCGCCCATCGAGTACCACTCTCCTCACTTCGGCTGCTCTCAACATGGGTGGTCTCATTGGTGGAACCATCATCGTGGAAATCATCTTCGTGATTCCAGGAATTGGATACGAAATTGCCTACTCAATCGGTGCACGACAAATTGTTGCAATGCAAACCCTGATTGCACTGGTGTCTTTCGCCTACGTGTTCTTCAACTCAACAGTTGACCTCATTACAAATATCACCGATCCAAGAACGAGAGAACGTCGTGTCTAGTACTGAACAAATAGCAACTACCGATATCGCTCCAGTTTCAAAACCACGCAAGAAGCGCCCGATTGGTTATTACCTTGCCGGATTCTGGGTCGGTCTTGTTCTATTCCTTGCGATTTTTGGAGACTTCCTTCCTGGCCCACAATGGGACGAGTCTTTTTACGACAGTCTTGGTGTAGCGCCATTCCATCAATCACACATCTTGGGTACAACCCTTGATGGTTACGACATGTATTCAGGCCTTGTACACGGTGCACGTTTGTCGGTGTTCGTGGCCTTGGTTGCAGTAATTGTGGGCGGTGCCATCGGAACAGTTATCGGTGTCGCTTCTGCATATTTTCGAGGAAAAATTGACATTCTGATCACCATGGCCTTCAACATCATGTTGTCGATCCCGAACTTGGTGCTTTCCTTGGCGTTGATTTCGGTTCTTGCCTACTCAGATGAGAACAACCCAGCTTCAACCACTCGTCGTGTTGGTGTCCTCATGCTGTCACTGACAATCGTCATCATTCCGATTCTTGGCCGAATCGCTCGAGGCGCAACCCTTCAGTGGTCAAGCCGCGAATTCGTCCTTGCTTCAAAATCAATGGGAACTTCGAACTTCACCATCATCCGCAAGCACATCCTTCCGAACGTTGCACCAGCCATTTTGGCTATCGGCTTTCTCGCCATCGGTTCAGTCATCATTGTTGAAGGTTCGCTTGCCGTACTTGGTATTGGAGTTCCTGGTGGCGGCAGTTGGGGCTCAATGCTTGCCAACGGCCGTGGCAACATTGCATTCTCTCCGTGGGAGGTTTACTTGCCAGCCGGAGCAATTGCGTTAACCGTTATTTCATGTAACTGGTTCGGAGACTACGTTCGTAAAGCACTTGATCAGAGAGAGTC
>CALPPK020000046.1 GCA_943325435.2 Bifidobacterium breve | reverse complement strand
CCGGCGCGCTGTCTCGTAACGACTACGACAAATATGTAAAGCCCCACACAACGTCGGTGTTCTCACAATTAACTGAACGCCACCCTGGTGTTGCTGGTATTCACTACGGAATTGGCTGCGATCATTTGTTGGAATCAATGAACTCAGTAGGCAATGCAATCATTGGTCTCGACTGGCGAACTTCAATTCGTAATGCGCGTACTCGCCTTGGTGCAGACACTGTTGTGCAAGGAAACCTTGACCCGGCTCTTGTGTTGGCAGGTTCATCTATCGCGCTATCTGGTGCAGAAGCAGTGCTTGCAGACAACGCCGGACACGCTGGCCACATCTTTAACCTCGGCCACGGGGTTCAACCCGATACAGACCCCAGTGTTCTCACCGACATTGTGGCCTACGTTCATGAAAAGACAACAAAATGAGTAATTCCTCTCGTACCGCCGTGATGCTGATGGCGTACGGTACGCCGCGCACCAAAGAAGAAATCTTGCCGTACTACACAGACATTCGTCGCGGGCGTGCTCCTACTGACGAACAACTGAATGATCTCATCGCGCGATATGAAGCTATCGGCGGGTTGTCTCCGTTAAAGCAACTAACAGAAGCGCAACGCGACGCATTGCAACAACAACTTGACCTCATCAACCCTGGTCACTACCAAGTTTTTCTTGGCCTGAAACACGCAACGCCATTCATTGAAGAATCTGTTGCAGAAGTTGCAGCTCTTGGTTTCACACGCATTACCTGCCTCGTGCTCGCACCGCACTATTCAACGTATTCAATTGGCCAGTACACAGACCGAGTACGTGCAGCCGCTGCACCGCACAACATTGAAGTGCGTGCTGTTGAAACGTGGGCACGTGAAGATGCATTCATTGATTTCTTGGCTTCAGATCTGCGGACAAAGTTGTCACAAATGCCAGAACGTACAAAAGTGTTGTTTACCGCTCACTCGTTGCCACAACGAATCATCGATGCTGGTGATCCGTATCCGGACGAACTTCGCGCAACTGCAGAACTCGTTGCAAGTAAGGCAGAACTAACGCGTTGGTCGCAATGGTCTATTGCGTGGCAATCTGCAGGACGTACACCTGAACCGTGGATTGGACCAGACATCCTTGCTGTCATTGATCAGATGGCAACAATGCGTGATACCGATGAATCAGTTGATGGCATTGTCGTTTGTGCATGCGGTTTCGTTGCAGATCATCTTGAAGTTCTCTACGACCTCGATCTTGAAGCATCTCAACGAGCAGCTTCATATGGCATGGCATTTGCTCGCACTGCGTGCGTCAATAGTGACTCATTGGTCATGGCTGCGCTTGCTCGTAGACTTATCACTGCATGAGTGAACCCCGTCAAGTTGTCGTCATCGGTGCAGGAGTAGCAGGGCTAACTAGCGCACTCACCGTACTAACTAATTCATCCGAGCCAGTCAACGTAACGGTGCTTGAAGCAGAGTCTCATGTCGGTGGTCGAATTCGTACTACACAATTTGCCGGACTTTCCATTGATGAAGGTCCTGATGCGTTTCTTGCACGTGTCCCTTGGGCAACACAGCTCGCAGCCGAATTGGGTCTCGGTGCTTCAATGACATCACCAACTGATGCACATGCATCTATTTGGCACAACGGCATGCACAACATTCCTGGCGATCTCATGCTTGGCGTACCAGCAAAAGTTCGCGCATTCGCGACATCAGGACTTATCTCGCCTCTCGGCAAGTTGCGCGCTGCCATTGAACCCTTGCTGCCAACTACTACTGACACTGACTCAATAGGTGAATATGTGCGCAGCCGTTTCGGGAATCAAATTCATGAACGACTTGTAGACCCACTTATCGGAAGTATCTACGCAACAGATTCTGACCATTTCTCTATGGCCGCTGTACCGCAAGTCGCAGCACTCACCGCGAGTCGCAGCATGTTGTTTGCTGCTGGTCGCGCACGTGCGGCAGCAACCAAGTCTCCTGCCGGCCCAATTTTTTCTACCCCCACGCGAGGCCTTGGTGCCCTCATTGAATTATTGACTCAACGAGTGACCGCTCTTGGTGGCCGCATTGTGACTGGTGAGAGCGTTTCAACTATCGAGAAGGTCAACGCGGGCTACACAATCAATACTTCACGTGGACAACACTTCGCTGATGCAATTGTTGTTGCGTCACCAGCAAAACCCAGTTCACACTTCATTCGCCCTCTCGATACTCGCGCTGCCGATCTTCTTGGCGAATGGTCTCATGCATCGGTGGTGCTGATCACAATGGCAATTCCTGCATCACAATGGCCAGCTCGTCTTAAAGGAAGCGGATACTTAGTACCAAAACCTGATCAGCGGTGGGTGTCTGCTGCATCATTTGGTTCAAATAAGTGGGCTCATTGGCGCCCCGATGACGGTTCAATGATTCTTCGCGTGTCATTGGGTCGTGACGGTCTTGAAGTGATGCATTTTGACAATGACAAACTCATCAATCTTGCGCTCGCAGATATGAAACTCCATCTCGGTGTTGATATGACTCCATCTGAAATTCGGGTCAGCCGTTGGGCAGAATCGTTCCCGCAATACAGACCACATCATTTTGCACGCCTTGCCGAACTGGAACACTCGCTCGGAGTTGCTGCTCCTGGCATAGTCTTTGCTGGTGCAAGTTACAGAGGTATCGGAATCCCCGCGTGCGTGCAACAAGCGCGTACCGCAGGTGAATCCACTCTCGCTCACCTTGCCGCGCTTCATTCGTAAGATCACCGCAGTTTTTGCGGTGTCATTTGTATCTCTGGCAGCAGTTCTTCCTGCTCATTCATCTAACGCATCTTCACTGTTTCAGGCCAAAACCTACAGACGGGTTGGAACTCTCTCTATTTCTAGATTGAAGATCACTTCGCCTATCTATATAGGCATCACCGATGATGTGTTTGACAGAGGCATCGGCCAATGGCCAGGTTCTGCAAAACCAGGAACACGCGGGAATCTTGTACTGGGCGGACATCGAACATCTGCGCCCCGTCAATTTGGCGACATTGATCGTCTACGTAGTGGTGACACCATCTCTATTTCTGTAGGCACCAAAACCCACAAGTACGTCGTTACTGGACACAGCATTGTCAAGCCAACGTCGGTATGGATCACGGAACCAACAAGTTCGGCCACATTGACATTGTTCTCTTGCCATCCGAAGGGGAAAACAACGTTTCGTTACGTTGTGCGCGCGGTGTTGCAAACATGATTCGTCGCTCCTTTGTTCCAATACTTTCCGGTTTGCTTGTTGCAGCATCAATGCCCCCTTGGGGTTGGTGGCCACTTGGCTTTATTGGAATTGCGGCGTATGGCTCCGCGGCAGTTCGACGTCGAGACAAATCTTTCTTGCCTGGTTTTCTCTTCGCAGCTGCGTGGTTCTTACCGTCTATGGCTTGGATGTGGTTTCTCACTGCGCCGGGATACTTAGCTGCAATTCTTATTTTTTGTGTAATGCACGGAACTGCCAGTTACATCGCCGCCAAACTGGCGACCAACGATCAATCACATAGATCAGCTTTGATCATTTGCCATTCACTGGCAGAAGTTGTGCGATTGTCGTTTCCGTTCGGTGGTGTACCGCTAGCAACGCTTGCTATTGGACAAGTTTCCGGACCACTTGCGGGGCTTGCGCCCCTCATGGGTGTCATCGGAATTTCTACAGCAACCTTGTATCTCGCGTTGACTCATCGCCGATTCCGAGCAGTATGCGTAGTCGGACTTTTAGTATTCGTGGGAAATACGTGGAACAACACTCAGTCCACGGGTCGCACTGTGAATCTTTCAATCATCCAAGGTGGTGGAGAACAAGGCACCCACGCAGTTGACACAAACCCACGCGATGTTTTTGATGTTCATATGGCTGCGACAAAGAAACTTCAACCTAACTCTCAACGTGATGCAGTGATCTGGCCAGAGAATGCCATCAGCATCACAAACAAAGGATTGTTTGTTGACAGCTCTGAGTACACGGAAATTACCGAAGAGGCAAAGCGATTGAACGTGCCGTTTGTTGTTGGTATCACCGAAGATGCAGGTGAAGGTCAATTTACGAATGCACAAATTGTCGTCAATCCTGATGGGTCAATAACTGGTCGCTACGACAAAGTACGTCGAGTTCCGTTTGGTGAATACATGCCATTGCGTTCACTGTTGAAGGCGCTTGGTGCACCAACGGATTTGGTTCCGCGAGATGCACGCGCCGGAACTTCGCGTGGCTGGCTTGATGTTGCAGATACGCGCGCAAGTGTTGCAATTTCATGGGAAGTGTTTTTTGGTGGACGCGTCAATGAAGGAATCGCTGACGGGGCAACCTTCATCATTAATCCGACCAATGGTTCGAGTTACACATGGACAATTTTGCAGACACAACAAATTGCGGCCTCGCGCTTACGTGCTCTAGAACAAGGGCGCGATGTTGTACAGATTTCCCCCACTGGCTTTAGCGCCTTTATTGATTCGTTCGGAGTCGTTCACGAACGCACTTCGATTAGTGAACAACAAGTAGTCGAGCGCTCTATTCAGCTTCGATCAGGCCGCACCTTGTACTCACGTATGGGGAATGCGGTCTATATCTGGGCTCTATTGATTTCCTTTGCCTGGCTTGCCAGATGCCGTGCCCGAGCCAATCGGATTGGTGCCAGTTAGCCTCTACTGCCTATGTCAGGCACCTACGACCCCAATGGCCCGTTGCGTGTCGCATACCTCACGTATCGCGGTAAACCGCATGTTGGCGGACAAGGCGTGTACACACGTCACCTCACGAAGGCACTTGCTGATCTCGGACACACTGTTGAAGTTTTCGGCGGACAGCCATACCCAGTTCTTGACGATCGCATCACGATGCACAAGCTCCCAAGTCTCGATATTTTCAATGACACGTATCCGGGTCGCGTACCCGCGTATTGGGAAATCAAGACATGGCCTGATGTTGTAGAGACCGCTCGCTTCATGACAGGTCAATTCTCTGAACCTCTTGCATTTTCAAAACGCGCACTTCGAACACTGACGCCTCGCGTGAATGACTTCGATTTAGTACACGACAACCAGTGTCTTGGTTGGGACATTCTGAAGATTGAAAAGTTGATTCCAACAATCGTCACGTTGCACCACCCCATCACGAAAGATCGTGAATTGGAAATGAGTCATGCTCCGAGTCGATGGAAGCGTCGCTCTGTTGGTCGCTGGTATTCGTTTGTTGACATGCAAGGAAAAGTTGCAAGCAAGATGCCCCGCATCGTCGTCGTAAGCGAAAACAGCATCACTGACATCAACAAGGACATGGGTGTTTCGCGCGACCGCATGCGTCTCGTTCCTGTCGGAGTTGATCCTGATCTCTTCAAACCACAACCACACATTGCTCGCCAACCCGGCCGACTCATCACCACTGCATCAGCCGACGTTGCTCTAAAGGGTTTGTCTTACCTGCTTGAAGCAATGGCCGTGTTGCGCAAAGACCGCGATATTCGTCTCACAATTATTGGTAAGCCACGTCCGGGGCACAGTATGGACCTCATTGATTCGCTTGGTCTTCGCCCACATATTGATTTTGTGTCTGGCGTTACAGACGAACGCATCGTTGAGTTGTACGCAGAAGCAGAACTGGCTGTTGTACCGAGCCTGTACGAGGGCTTCAGCCTTCCTGCAATTGAAGCCATGAGCACAGGCATTTGCCTTGTTGCAACAGATGGTGGTGCATTGCCCGAAGTCACCGGAACTCACAACGAGACCGTGTTGCAATGCCCTGCTGCCAATTCAGAAGCACTCGCAGCAGCTATCGCTACTGGTCTTGACAGTGCAGAACTGCGAGCCCGAATTGGCGAAGCAGGTCGTCAACGAGTCATCTCACGTTGGACATGGAAACACTGTGCAGAACTTACAGTTGAGCAATACCGCGAAGTGCTCGACATGCCCCATAATCGCGTCAAACTAGAAAAGCGTCGCTGACATGTTGACAATTCGTTTTAACCGCCTTGGTCTTCGTCCAGGTGACAAGTTTCTTGATGCAGGTGCCGGTTTCGGACGTCACGCATTTGAAGCAGCACGTCAAGGAGCGACAGTGTTTGCCCTTGACTATGCATCAGATGAAGTTGTCATGACTCGCAATACTTTTGGCGCAATGCTTGAGGCCAAAGAAATCACCGAAAAGGCATACGGCGGGGTTCTTCGTGGTGACGCCACAAAGCTCCCTTTCGAAGACAACACTTTTGATTGTGTTGTCACATCTGAAGTTCTTGAACATATCCAAGATGACGTAAGTGTTCTTTCAGAACTTCATCGCGTTTTGAAGCCAGGCGGTTCACTTGGCGTTACTGTCCCCTCTTGGTGGCCAGAGAAGATCAACTGGATGTTGTCTGACGAATATCACGCTCCAAAGAGCGTCGGTGGCCATGTTCGTATCTACTCAGCTACAGAACTCAAAGCAAAACTTCGTTCTGCTGGTCTTGAAGTAACTGACAGCCATCATGCACATGCTTTGCACTCTCCCTATTGGTGGCTGAAATGTGCAGTTGGTCCTCGCAACAACGATCATTCATTGGTGAAGAAGTACCGCGAATTCCTCGAGTGGGACATCATGACTCAGCCACGCTCTATGCAAGTTGCCGAGCGCGCACTCAGTCCACTCATGGGTAAAAGTTTCGTTGTCTACTCGCGTAAGCCGCTTACCGTAGGGGCATCAGCATGACCGCACGTTCAATGCCGCATCTTCCGGGAATTCTTACTACCGCTGACCTTGCGCGTACTGCAGATTCAATTCAGGCATTGCAATTACCAAACGGAATGATTCCCTGGTATCCGAATGGCCACTGTGATCCTTGGAACCATGTTGAAACCGCAATGGCTCTCAACATCATGGGCCGTGACGAAGCAGCTCTTTCTGCGTATAAATGGCTCGCCGACATTCAGCACGAAGATGGTTCGTGGTTTAACTACTACATGCCAAACGGAACAATTGAAGACGCAAAACTTGACACAAACGTGACTGCATACATTGCAGTAGGCGTATGGACTCACTGGCTGTGCACCCGAGACCTTGCTGCTGTTTCTGAGTTGTGGCCAACAGTTCGCAAGGCACTCTCGTGGGTGCTTTCGATGCGCCGCGAAAATGGTTCCATCATTTGGGCACGCGAAACCGATTCGAAGCCATGGGACTATGCACTTCTTACTGGTTCATCAAGCATCCGCCACGCTCTCCACTGCGGTGCAGCAATCGGTGATCTTCTTGGTGATTCACAACCCGAGTGGACAGCAGCTGCAGATGCAATTGATCATCTCATCGCAACAGACCTTGGTGCGTTTGAGCCGAAGGCTCGGTGGGCAATGGACTGGTACTACCCCGTACTCACAGGCGCAATGACTGGTGCGCGCGCTAAAGCCCGCCTCGCTGAAGGATGGGATCGCTTCGTTCTTGACGACCGCGGCGTACGTTGTGTTGATGATGAACAGTGGGTCACTGCAGCAGAAACCAGCGAATGTGCAATTGCACATTGCGCAGCTGGTGACCGTGACATTGCTCGTCAACTAGTTCTGTGGACCAT
>CALPPK020000045.1 GCA_943325435.2 Bifidobacterium breve | reverse complement strand
TCTGGTGCTGGTTCTGACCGCGGAAGTGGTGGCATGGCGTCGAAACTGGCTGCAGCACGTATCGCTTCGTGGTCTGGTGTAACAGCGGTTATTGCCGCTGCTGAATCAGACTCAGCTGTGATGGCCGCAATTAACGGCGATGCCGTAGGTACTCGGTTCTTGCCGCACGATCGTCAGTTGTCTGCTCGTAAGTTATGGATTGCTTTTGCCGCTGAGGTTGAAGGTTCAATTGCTATTGATGATGGTGCGCGTGATGCCTTGGTTTTGCGTGGCACCTCTCTGTTGCCAGCTGGTGTAACTGCAGTGACAGGCTCATTTGATGTGGGTGCAGTCGTGGAAGTCGTAACTGAATCTGGCGAATTGTTGGCTCGTGGTTTAACGGCCATGTCATCTGATGTGGTTGCAGCAAGTATGGGCAAACGCACTGCTGATCTAACGGATCTTGCGGTCGTCGAAACCGTGCATCGTGACGACCTCGTTGTATTGGCGAACCAATAGCTAGTTACAAGGTTGTTTCGTGGTCAGTTCCACGCGTCGGCATTACCGAAGCAAGGTTGTGCATTTCAGGTACGCGCAATGCGTACAGCGAAACGATGTAGACAACAAGACCTGCACCGATGCAGAGGAACAGTTCGGCAAGTTGTGACATTCCGGAACGTGGATGCAGGACGTGCTCAAGTCCCCACACTGCTGCACCCATTACCGCACTACCTACGGTGGCACGCCAGATAAGTGAAAGAAGACTGAGCCATTGAACGGCCTCGTACTTCTTGTGTAGCAGCCACAAAACCACCACAGACGCGACCATGTAGGCGATTCCGAATGAGAGCCCTAATCCGAGAACACCATGACGCTCGACGAGGAACAAAGCCAGAATGATGTTCAAGGCATTTTCAAACAGGTTGATATAGAACGGTGTGCGTGTGTCTTCGTGTGCATAGAAGCCACGAAGACAGAAAATGTAAACGGAGAATCCAGCTAGGCCGACAGAGAATCCGGCGAGTGCACGGGCAGTGTTGTGTGAAGCGATTGAGTTGAAGTGTCCGTGTTCCAAGATTGCGCTGATGATGGGGTGGGCAAGAATGACAATTGCTACTGATGCAGGAATTGTGAGAATGCTGATCCACCGCACTCCGGAAGTAAGCCAAGATTTGAAACCGGCTTTGTCGCCTGCACGTACGCGTCGCACAAGTTCAGGAACAAATGTCGTCGCAATTGAAATTGCAAGTAGTCCATGAGGCAACATAAAGAAGGTGAATGCCTTGCTGTAGGCGTCCTGGTTGCCGCTTCCAGGTTCAGCAAGGTTCTTGATCACTACTAATGCCACTTGGTTTGTTACGACGTATCCGAAAGTCCACGATGAGAGCTTGATCATGGTGCGCACTGCGGGGTGTCCAAAGTTGGGGGTGAAACGAATTGCGATGTCGGCGCGTTTCAGAGCGGGGATCAGCACTAATCCCATTGCCATAACGCCCGCTGTGGCCGACATGGTGAAGAGCCAGAAGAAAGTGTGATCTGAAAGAACTGTTTCGAGGCCAGGTGTTCCGTCGCGAGTGAACGGGATAATCAGAAGGAGTGTGATTGTGATGACGTTCGAAAGTACTGGGCTCCATGCTGCGGCAAAAAAGTGGCGGCGTGAATTCAGTAGAGCCGAGCCAATTGCTGTAAGTCCGTAGAAGAAAATCTGAATGAGGAATATTCGTGACATCACCGTGCCGACGTGACGGAACTGTTCCGGATCTACAAGTGGACTGACTTGCAGTGAAAACAGACGGAAGATTAAAGGAGCAGCTGCCACAGCAATGGCGGTAGCAATTGCAAGAACGATCAGAGAAACAGACACCACAGCATTCGTTGCCTCCCCATCGTCGTCTTCTGCAAAGCGAGTGAAGAGGGGAACCAGGCTTGCTGCAAGAAGGCCGCCAACGAGAAGTTCATAAATTGAGTTCGGGGAATTGTTAGCTCCGTCAAACGCGTCGGCAAGAGCTGTTTGTCCGATGATGATTCCGAACACCACAACCCGCAGCAGCCCCGTGAGGCGAGACATGGCAGTCCCTATTGCGACGATCAGTGTGTCCTTGAACATGACTGGAAGGTTAGGTGCTGTGACTAGGTGGAAGGGGGTACACGGGCCTGAGGCCCAATGCCTTCAATTCGAGCACCCCCCACTAGATTGGAAGACTTATGGATAACCGCTTCGAATCTGTTCAATCTGTCCGCGACGGCCTCAAGGACGTCAATTACCTCGCAGACGACGGGATTGCCGGAGTTGTATTCCTGGCAGAACGTCTGGGTAAGCCAATTCTCGTTGAAGGTCCAGCCGGTACAGGTAAGACCCAATTGGCAAAGAGCGTCGCCGAACTACTTGGCGCCAAGCTGATTCGTTTGCAGTGCTACGAGGGACTTGATGAGTCGAAGGCGCTGTACGAGTGGAACTATAAGAAGCAACTGCTTCGTATTCAGGCAGACCGCAACTCAGACGCGTGGAGCGATATCCATGAAGACATCTTCGGTTCTGAATTTCTCTTGACACGTCCTCTTCTTGAGGCAATCACATCCAAAGAGCCTGTGGTTCTTCTGATCGACGAAGTTGACCGTGTTGAAGTGGAAACTGAAGCTCTGTTGCTTGAAATTCTCTCTGAGTACCAAGTGTCAATTCCTGAGCTCGGAACAATCACTGCTACGCAGATTCCGTTGGTGTTCTTGACATCAAACAACACTCGTGAATTGTCAGAAGCCCTCAAGCGTCGTTGCTTGTTCCTTCATGTTGATTACCCACAAATGGAACGCGAAAAAGAGATTGTTCTTACAAAGGTTCCTGGTGTCACTGAGATGCTTGCAGACCAAATCGCACGCATCGTTCGCAGTATTCGTCAGATCGACCTGAAGAAGGCTCCATCAGTGAGCGAAACGATTGACTGGGCACGCACATTGGTGTTGCTCGGACTCGATTCGGTCAATGCTGAGCAGGCCAAGGAAACTCTCCACGTTCTGTTGAAGTACCAATCAGACATCGCCAAGGCAGCCAAAGAGCTGTCTGACGACTGAATAGATCGGCGCTGACGCATGCTCGATCTTCTGTCGGGGTTCATCATCGAGTTGAGAAATGCTGGCTTGCCAGTGAGTCTCACCGAGAACTTGGACGCCATGCATGCCATTTCGCATATCCCACTAGAGGACCGCGAGGCATTTAAATACGCACTCGGGGCAACCCTTGTGAAGAACCAAGCGCACTGGCGCTCATTCGAAACAGTTTTCGAGGTGTACTTCAGCTTGCGCGGGCCTGAATACTCCATCACCGATGGTGACGGAGACGGCAGTATCGACGATTTGTTGCAGCAAATGCAAGATGCCCAAATGAAGGGCGAAGGCAACGGCGGCGCTGGCGGAATGGATTCGCTTACTCCAGAAGAACTGATGAACATTCTGATGAATGCTCTGATGAACGGCGATCAAGCCCTCATGCGTGCATTGGCACGTCAAGCAGTTCAGCGTTTTGCAGGTATGGAGCCTGGGCGTCCAGTGGGTGGCACCTATTACTTGTATCGCACTTTGCGCAACCTTGATCTTGACGGCATGCTCGACAAACTCATGGAAGCCAGCAAGAAAGAAGTTGGCGGGGAACTCACCAAACTGGAAGAGCGTCTTGAAAAAGACGAGTACAACGATCGCATTGAAAAATTCAAGCAAGAAGTTGAAGCTGAGATTCGTCGTCGCTTGGTAGCTGACCGCGGTGCAGAAGCAATGGCAAAGACATTGCGTAAGCCGCTTCCCGAAGATGTTGAGTTCATGCATGCAAGTCGTGACGAGATGCAGAACTTGAAGAAGTCACTTCAGCCATTGACCCGCAAGCTTGCTGCCCGCTTGGCTCGTAAGCGTCGCCATGGCCGCAAGGGTCCTCTTGATTTCCGTAACACTGTTCGTCACAGCCTTGCCTATGGTGGCGTGCCTGCAGAACCGAAATTCAAGTACCCACGCCCTGCAAAACCAGAGTTGATCGTCATCGCTGATATTTCAGGCTCAGTTGCAGCATTCGCTCGTTTTACGTTGATGTTGGTGTACGCAATTTCAAACCAATTCTCAAAGGTTCGGGCATTTGTCTTCATTGATGGAATCGATGAAGTTACTGAATACTTCAAAAAGACAGAAGACATTTCTGAAGCGATTCACCGAATCAATACAGAAGCTGACGTCATTTGGGTAGACGGCCATTCAGACTATGGTCACGCTTTTGAAGTGTTCTGGGATAAGTACGGCAAAGAAATCAATCCGAAGTCGACTGTTCTGTTGCTCGGTGATGCTCGAAACAACTACCACGCTTCCCAAGCATGGGTCATCAAAGAGATTCGCCAAAAGGCGCGCCATGTCTATTGGCTGAACCCAGAACCTCGTTCCTATTGGAATACCGGTGACTCAATTGTTGGTGAATATGGCACTCATACTGATGGTGTCTATGAATGTCGCAACTTGCGTCAATTAGAGGCATTTGTCGAGAAGCTGGCGTAAGTCGCTGTGTCTAACACTCGACTTGTTCTCATTCGACACGGTGAATCACGTGCCACGGTAGAGCGTTACCTCGGTGGGTCGCGCACATGCACCGGACTGACAGATTTTGGGCGTCTTCAGGTGCAGGCACTGCGCGATCGCCTGATTACTGGTCGCGACGTAACTGCAACTGTGTTGATGTCTAGTAATTTTCCGCGAGCACTTGAGACCGCACAAATTTTGGCTCCAGCGCTCGGGTCAATGCCTATTGATATCGACGCTGGGTGGGGAGAACATGACCCAGGCCCGGATTTAGATGGAATGTCCTTTGATTCCTATGTGGCCAAGTTTGGTACACCAACATGGTCAGACCCCGATGAAGTGATGTTTCCTGGCGGTGAAACTGTTGGTCAATTTCATACCAGGGTGGTGCGTACATTGCGAGAGACAGTTCGTCGTCATGAAGGCGGAACAGTCGTAGTTGCATGTCATGGGGGAGTAGTTGACGCTGTCATGCGACATACTTTGCAGATGCATCAAACCGGGAAATTCGAATTACATACTCTGAATACTTCAATTACTGAGATTGTTCATGTCGAAGGTAGTAAGTGGAGGCTTGTTCGGTACAACGACGCTGCTCACTTAACGTCTCTTGACCCTTCTTTTTCGCCCGATTCGTCGGCGAAGTAGTTATGACATCGCAATTGCCAATAGTTGTTATTGGCGGCGGGACTGCCGGATGCACCGTTGTCTCCACTCTTGCTGCAATGACTACACAGCCCATCGTTCTTGTAGAGCCTGGTGCGTCCAGTTCGCACGACGATGAGTCCCGGTTTTTTGATGTTCTTGCTGATGAGGCATTGTCGCGCGACGTGCAGACAACTCTTGTTGATGGTGGCGATGACAAGCCGTACGTTCAAGCACAAGCTCTTGGCGGTGGAAGTGCAATAAATGGTTTGTTGCTAACGGGCGAAGAGCCTTCTTTTCTGCGAGGTCTCACCCGCATGGCCACCGAAGCCGACTGTGGTCAAGTGGGGTCTGCACTTCTGGCAGAGAATGGTCGATACAGCAGATTGTGGTGGAACGGGGGTCGGTGGAACCCAGGTCGCGCAGTTCAGCACTTGGTTGAAGAAGGCAGAGTAACTGTCATCGCAGAGTCCGCAACGTATCTTGAACATGCCCAGCGTGTTGTCACCGTTGCTCACACCACAAACGAGGCAATTGAAGGTTCGCTCTTTGTTATGTGTGCGGGTGCGCTCGCAACACCCGCGCTGCTTCTCCACTCTTCTCTCGAGAGAGCAGTGTCTGGAATAGGTGACGGTCTTCAGAATCATCCCACCATTACATTCACGGTTCAGCTGAAGAATCAGTCTCCCCAACGTTTTGATGCAACGGTGGTGCGTGAATCGCTGTCGTCTTCAGGTGCTCAATTACTGACGGTTGCGTATGAACGTACGAACGCGGCAGATGCAATGAACGGATTGCTCTCTACGTCGCTAATGGATCCTGAGTCGCGTGGTGGTGTGTGGCGGTCAAGCACTGCTATGCAGAATGACTTCAACATGTTGGCAACAATTCGCGACAGGGTTGCAATGCGTGAAGCTGTTCGCGAGCTGATTTCAACCGCCATGAGCGCTTCATTCGCCGCTATCTCAGAACGGGTTTTGGTTGATTCTGAGGGAACCACAGTTGAAGCTCTTGACGTTATGAAGAATGCCGATCTAGATGAATGGATCTCAAGTCATCTGACCGTGGTGTCTCACGCCACTTCCTCTTGTCGAGAAATAGTTGAAGCCGATGGCAAGGTGCGTGGAGTGGGGAATCTCTACATTGCAGATTCGTCTATATTGCACAGTGTGCCAACATGCTCGCCGGCCGGACCAGTGGTAATGGAGGCAGCGCGAATTGGCAAGGCAATAGGGGAGATATTGAGATGAGCTACACGTTGGGACTTCATGAACTGGGCGATGGTTGTCATGCGTACTTGCAACCAGACGGCGGTTGGGGTTGGTCTAATGCCGGGCTGATCGTAGGCGATGGTGCATCGTTACTTGTTGACACATTGTTTGATTTGAAAATTACACAACGCATGCTTGATTCCATGGCCTCCGCTACACACGGTGCCCCCATAACAACAGTGGTGAATACTCATGCAAACGGTGACCATTGCTATGGAAACGAACTAGTTGCCGGAGCCAACATCATCGCGTCGCAAGCTACAGCCCACGAGATGTCGGAAGTTCCTCCTGCAATGCTGGCGGCTCTGAATAGCGCACCCGGTGAAATCGGAGATCTGTTCCGTCATTTCTTTGGTGAATTTGATTTTGAAGGCATCACTCCGGTGTTGCCAACTACAACATTTTCAGGCAAGTACAGCTGCGAAGTAGGCGGCCGCACAATTGAATTGGTTGAAGTTGGTCCAGCTCATACGCAAGGCGACACTTTGGTTTTTGTCCCAGATGCAAAGACTGTGTACACAGGTGACATTTTGTTTATTGGCGGAACCCCAGTTGTGTGGGTGGGTCCATTAGATAACTGGATCGCTGCATGTGATCTCATTTGTGCATCCGACGTTGAACATATTGTTCCTGGGCATGGTCCTCTGACGGACAAAGCGGGAGTGACTGCGATTCGCGACTATCTCACTTTTGTGCAGAGCGAAGCCACCGAGCGCTACAACGGCGGGATGGATGCATGGGATGCGGCACGCGATATTGCTTTGAATGGTTTTGAAAAGTGGGGAGAGTTCGGTCGTCTTGCTGTCAATGTTGACACCGTGTATCGAACGTTGAGTCCGGCGCACAAGAGCCCGGACGTTGTCGAACAATTCAGGCGGATGTTTGCGCTTGAGTTGAAGCATTAACCTGCGAAATCTTTCGACGAATTACTACTACCCATGCGGTGAACGCAACCAAGGAAAAGAAGAACCATTGCAGCGCATATGACATGTGCGTGCCTTCATCGAGTGGTGGAAGAGCTACTTTGGCTGGCCATTGCGATTCGCCAGCAGGTAATTCCGCAATCAGTTGTAGGAACATTGGTTCAATTGTTTTGCCAACGTGTGCGGAAATAAGCGGAATATCAAATCGCTGAAACTCTGTATTGC
>CALPPK020000044.1 GCA_943325435.2 Bifidobacterium breve | reverse complement strand
GCGTGATGATCAGACACCTTTGGCGTTTACCTCGACCGCGCCCGTGAATCACCATGTGGGAGGAACGGCCTATACGGTCACGGTGTCTGGTGGTTCTAGTAGTAAGAGCAGAATCATCAGTATTGATACAACTTCTTCCAGTGTGTGTTCAATATCTGGCACTACCAGTGGATCAGCTGTCACGTTTACTGAGGTAGGTGACTGCATTATCAATGTTGACCAAGCAGGGGATTACAACTACAACAGTGCACACGCGTCGCAAACAGTCACTGTGACTGCCAGATCCAGCCAGGCTGCATTGTCTGTGACAACTCCCACAGGCGCATATGTCGGACTTGACTTCGTTCCAGTTGTCTCCGGTGGAAGTGGCGATGGGCAAGTGACTATTTCCATCGCATCGTATTCCTCTCCATATTGTTCAATTTCTGGCGTGGGTACTGATGTCGTCGTAACTGCTCTAGCTGTTGGTTCATGTGTGATGTTGGTGAACAAGGCCGCTGATTACAACTATGACGCAGCAGCAGAGACAACTCAGCTCTTCATGATTTATGAAACACGTTCGTTAGCGGTCGACGTTGGCTCATATCAGAAGGTGTACCAGTATTCGGGAACAACTATTGATGTACTCCCCACAGTAAAAGTCAACGGTTCGTTCTCTCCGTCGTACGACATGCGAATTTCCGACGACACAACGAAAATTAGTGGTCAACCGATTTGTAACTTGACTTCGAAATATGACCTGCACATCACTGGTATTGGTACTTGCAAGTTTTTCGCCATAGATACAGATAACCGATACTTTTATTCGCAATCTCCAATGCAAACTATCTATGTGATTGCCCCTGGCGACACCACGCGCCCAACCGTGACAAGTGTTGTTGGATTCAGTAATGGGATTTTCACGACCGGTCAGAAGATTTCTATCGTGGTCACTATGTCTGAACGTGTGATAGTCACGGGGACACCAAGAATTCAGTTGAATACGGGCGCTTCAGGCCGGTATGCAAATTATGTATCAGGCAATTATGCGAATACTTTGCTTTTCGAATACACCGCTCAGGCAGGAGATCAGACCAGCGATCTTGACTATGCAACTGTTTCAGCTCTGCAGCTAAACGGGGGATCAATAGATGACTTATCTGCAAACTCGGCAGATATCACTTTGGCGTCCCCAGGCTCTGCGGGATCACTGGGATACGCATCAAGTATTGGCGTAAACCCAGCAGCGACGACAACGACTTCAACGACTTCAACAACCACGACCACGGTTCCTATTTCGGCTGGACTTACACCAACGTTCTCGGATGCTATTCCGACGCTTGATGGGTTTACGTTCACAATTACCAACTACTCGGCCGATTACACATACTTTCTTGCGGTGAGTCGAGGTTCAATTAGTCGAACTAACGAAGTAGTGACGGTGACAGGTGTTGATCCAGGAGAGACAGTGGGGGTTTTGGTTCTCACAGACCGAAGTGGACATTCACAGTCCAACAATTCATTAACTGCTGCTGCGGCGACCACAACAACTACCACTTCAACAACCACAACAACCACAACTACTACAACAACATTGTCGCCTACGACGACGGTTGCAAGTACTGTGCCACAGGAATCAAGTACGACAGTTACTGTTATCGGTCCTGGCACGACAACATCACCTGCATCTGTTGCCACGGCAGGCGCAATCCCTACAGTCATCGTTTCTGCGCCGTCCGGCACAGGTGGCCTGGCAACGGTGGTCGCCTTCATTGCGCCAGTAGCAACACGAACACTGCTTGTTGGTAAATCCACGACGATCAAATCTCTCGCAACCTATCTCAAATTGGTTGTGCCAAGCGGAGCAAAGTTATCCGCACGAATAGCAAATAGTTCGGGGAAAATCTGTCGCGTTGTGTCAACTTCGGTCAAGGCACTGAAAAAGGGAACATGTACATTGTCGATAACGATGAAGCCAAAGAAGGGTAAGTCGCTGACTAAGTCTGGGAAGATATTGGTGAAGTGACTTTTACGCCACTACTGCGGCAGTAAGCCGCAGTGCGTTGCCGCCTAATACTTTTTGAAGCACGTCGTCGGGCACGTTCATATTTGTTAGCCATGTAATGCAGGCAGTAACGCTAAGAGTGGTGTTCGGGCAATCAGAACCGAACAAGATGCGGTCAGGGTGACGTGCGATGTGTTCTGCAGTGATCGTTGGGTGTTCCGTTACGACTGGTGTCAGGTCTGCATGCAGTGACGGATGCAAATCCATCAGGGCAATTGCTTCAGGTGCCGCATGGTGTCCGCAGTGGGCCAATATCAATGGCATGCCTGGAAACTGATCGGCTACTTCACCGATGGCGGGAAGTTCTTCAGCATCAGTTCGGCCATTCACGTTGTGACCAAGGTGCACCACAGTGGGCAAGCGTCGCTCAGAGGCAAATGCAAACACGGGCTGCAGTCGTACATCGTCAACTGCAAAGTTTCCTACCGAGCAATGCAGTTTCAGTACACGCAAGCCGAGTGCATCAACCGCATGACGAACAATGTCAACAGGGTTCTCGTCATCGGGGTGAATGGTTAGGCCGCCGACCACGCGTACTGGCGACTGTGCAAACTGGGCAACAGTTTCGGCTGATGCAGCATTAAGGCCCTCAGCAACGCCAGCTTTATGTGCGTATGGCAATGTCCAAATGGCATCAACGCCTTCACTCGCCAGTGTCTCGATGACAACTGGGTGATCATTGGGGTAGGCGAGCGTGAAGGTGGAGCTCACCCCAGCATCAAAGAATGCTCGTACCTTCTGGCCGAGGCGACCCGGTAGGAGATGTACGTGTGAATCCACCACTGTCATACCGTTTATTGCCATGCGGTCACAGTAGTCACTTCATGCCGTGCGACAATGTGTCATGGCTACTTTCGCTTTTGATAATGAACTGATACTGACTGGCCCATTTCGTGCCCCGCGCCAGATGTTGGCGGATCAGGAATATGACGGCCACACGAGCGTGCACGACGACGCCACGGCCGACAAGTTGGGATTACCTGGAGCGCCCATAGAAGGGCCGACACACTTCAGTCAGTTCGACCCATTGGGGGTTGCGATGTGGGGGAGTGCGTGGTTTGAACACGGTTGCATTAGTTCTCATTTTGAAAACATGGTGATTGAAGGCGAAGAAGTGCAGGCAACTGCCACTCGCACGTCTGCAACATCGGCACGTATCGGCGCGGTGAAGTCAGACGGCAAATCAGTTCTGTCAGGCACGATGACGTTGGGGCCGAATCACTCGGAAACAGAACTCGACCGAAGGCTTGCATCCTTGAAAGACCCAGGCGAGTTGTTCATCATTGATCAATTGCACGTGGGAGACAAAAGTGCACCCGAGCGAGTGTCGATGTCGTTTTCGGAAAGCAATGGTCATCTGTATCCGTTTTCACTCAATGACAAGTTGCAGATGATTACAGAACCATCGCCGTGGTACGCATCTAGTACTGCAGGACAATCGCCATGGGGTCGTGCAGTTATTCCAACTGAAATGGTCAGTGTTCTGGCCCACAAGGTTGGTGGAGTTGGCAAAGTACGTGGACCTGCTGTTGGTTTGTTCATTGACTTAGAAATTCGCGTTATCAATGGCCCGCTATTTGTTGATGCTGAATACGAATTGGTGCACGAAATAGTAGGGATGGGACAAAGTCGACGTGTTGAAAGTTATTGGACTCGTACATCAATCACAGATCCGACGTCCGGGGAGCTTGTAGCAACAGTGCTCCTGCATCAAGGTGTTTTCAAGGCTTCGTACGACAAATACCCTGCCGACAAATTGGCCTAATGAATTCTGTGGGCGGGCGAAGACTCGCTGCACTTGTCGCGGTACTTCTTGCAAGTGCTTGGTTGATATCGCTGGGCATTCACAGCAAAACAGGCGTATCGCATTTCGATCAGTCGGTGTGGCAGTTCTTTGTCGACCATGGCTCGATACGTGTGCATTCGATTGCTCGGTTCATTACTTCCTTCGGCGTGCTTGGTGTGCTGTTGCCAGTCGCAGTCGTTGTTGGGGTGGCGATATGGGTCAGGTCGCGGTCGGTCACTGCTGCAATTGCCCCATGGTTATCAGTGGTTGTATGCGGACAGATCGTTTCAGTATTGAAGAAGTCAACAGATATTGCCCGACCACCCGTGGAGTTTCAAGTAGCGCAGATTCGTAATCCCAGTTTTCCGTCTGGTCACGCAGGGAATACCACAGCACTGATTGTCAGTGTTGTTCTGGTTGCGTGGTGTGTTAGCGAAATGTCACGCCGCACAAAGATGTGGGTATCAATTGGTGGGGCAGTGATCGTTACTGCGATGGGTCTCACACGAATTGTGCTCAATGTGCATTGGCTGTCTGACGTTCTTGCAGGTTGGTGCATCGGCGCAGCTGTTGGGCTTGCAATTACCGGATTGTTGCTGGCCGTACGGCCATTAAATTTCGACGCGTGAACCGACTTCAAAGACCCGATCTGTTGGCAAGTTAAAGAACCGGCCTGCACTGTCTGCACCGCGATTCAGCCACACGAACAGATGCTCTTGCAGAGGGTTCATTCCTGGTGCTTTACCAGCCACAATTGATTCGTGCCCGAGGAAGTAGGTGACATCTTCTGCGTCGTACTCGAGACCGAAGTGGGACAACGTCGATAGAACTGCCGGAACGTCTGGTTCATCCATGAAGCCAAATGTGATTTGCACTTGGAAAACTCCTGGTGCAACTTTGGTGATGTGGGCTCGATCTTCTTGCGCCACACGTGGTTCTTCTGCAGTTTCAATAGCCACAATCAATGTGCACTTATGGAGAACTTTGTTGTGCTTCAAATTGTTCACAAGCGCAGGTGGGGCCTTGCCCAAGTCTTTGAACAAGAACACGGCGGTACCAGAAACGCGTTTTACGTCCTCGGTTTCGTCGAGGACTTCTTCAATAGGGCGTTCTCCACGATGGATGCGTTCAGCAACAAGTATGCGGCCACGACGCCATGTTTGCATTTGAACCATCAGGATGATTCCGACAGCAAGTGCAAACCATCCACCATGAGGGATCTTGATGATGTTGGCACCGAGGAATCCGAGTTCGATGATGAGTAGTGGAATACAAATTGCGAATGCGCGAAGCCGACTCCAATTCCATCGATCAGTGAGCACCTTGAAGAAGATCAGAGTGGTGATGGCCATTGTCATCGTGACTGCAATGCCGTATGCGGCAGCCAAGTTACTTGAAGTTCTGAACCCGAGCACGAGTCCGATGCACGCAATCATGAGACCCCAGTTAACGAGGGGAACGTAAATCTGACCAGAATGACTCTGTGACGTGTGGCGAATTTGTATTCGTGGCAGGTAGTCAAGTTTGACCGCCTGAGCCGTGAGAGAGAACACCCCTGATATCAATGCCTGAGATGCAATGACTGTTGCACATGTCGCTAGCAAAACAATCGGGATAAGTAGTGGCTCTGGAGCCATTCGGAAAAAGACACTTTCAATGTCTTCTGGGTTCGCCAAGAGAAAAGCTCCTTGACCCCAATAGTTCAAAAGCAATGACGGCAACACCATCGCGTACCAACCAAGTGTGATGGGTCGACGACCAAAGTGACCCATGTCTGCGTACAGAGCTTCGCCACCGGTGACAACCAAAAAGATAGAACCAAGTGACAAAAATGCTTTCCCTGATTCGTGTGTGAAATAACGAATTGCATACATCGGGTTAACGGAGCTGATGATTCCCGGCTCAGGAATGATCTTCGACAAACCAAGAAGCGCCAATGTGGCAAACCACACCATCATGATTGGTCCGAACACTTTGCCTACGGCTCCGGTGCCGCGGCTCTGCACCATGAACAAGCCGAGCAAAATAACGATGGCAATGGGTAGAACCCACGACGCAAAAGAAGGAGAAACTTCTTCAAGGCCTTCCACAGCACTCAGCACTGAAATTGCCGGCGTAATGATTCCATCTCCATAGAGAAGTGCAGTACCAAATACTCCGAGTGAAACGAGCAGGCCCGCCTTGGTGGCATTAGAGCCACGCTTCGGCATCACCAGGGCAGTTAATGCCAAGATGCCGCCTTCACCTTTGTTGTCAGCCCGCATGACAAGTAGGAGGTACTTAATCGAAATGATGATGACAAGTGCCCAGAAAGCCAACGAACAAATTCCATAGACATTGATGGTGTCAACTGTCATTGTGTGGGACTTCTCGGTGAACGCTTCCTTGAACGAATAAAGAGGGCTCGTACCAATGTCGCCGTACACGACGCCAAGCGCACCAAGAGCTAGTGCTGCGGTACCTGCTTTGGTGTGGCTGTGCTCGCCATGAGGCTCATGACCGGCAGAAGGTTTGGTCGGCTGTTGTGCTGCCGCTTCAGCATTGCGTCTAGCGCGCTTGACCGAATCTACGCCGGCTGTTTTGTCTGATCCCACAGGAAGGCAACACTACTGCTCGGTAGGTCAAACTCCTAAGCGCTAGCCGCCGAGATGGCGAGAGGCTTATCGCGAGGAAGTTGGGTACGGCAGCCAGGTTGCCGCTTCAAAGTCGTACAGTTTGCAGGCTTTAGTGGCTTGCAAGTACGCCTTCAGCGAATACTTCGAATATCGCACAGTGTCTGGGAAAGCTTCGGCAATCGCTGCAGCTGCTTGAGGCAACTTGTGAAACGGAATGCGGGCATCAACGTGGTGAGGCACATGAACGAAAATGTTGTGAAACCAGAGATAGTTAATTAGGCGTGGCGTGTGAAGAACGGTGGTTGATTCCATCTGTCCGTTGAACTGGGTCCACTCTTTACGAGTCCACCAACGAATGTCAGGTGCCACGTGGTGCACGTAGACAGTCCAGCCGATGATCTGTGTGAACAGCAAGAAAGGAACAACCAAAACTTTGATTGGCATCCAAATGGCTGTTGCAATGCCCCCGGTGAGTGCTCCAATAACAACCAATGCTGCAGTTGCTACAAGCAGAGCTGAACCAAGTGTGATTTTGTCGCGAACGATTTCGTCGTGACGCTTGCCAGGTGCGTTGAAACGCCACATCTTCAGCCACCACACTTCACGAAGGAAATAAGCGCCAGAACCAATGCACGACCATTCAAGACGATGACGAAGTTTCTGCATTCCGCTCAGTGCTTCATAATCGGCAACGGTGAGAGGGTGCCACACGAAATCAAAACCTTGGCGAGTGGTGTAACCGTGATGAATACGGTTGTGTCCGAGATCCCATGCTGATTCACAATGAACACTTGGGCCCATGCACAACTGGGCGATGATGCGATTCGCCTTGCGCGAATCAAGAAGTGCATTGTGTGAGGCATCGTGACCCAAAACAAAAAGGCCTGACACTGCAAGACCTGCAAGTAGCCACCAGATGCCAACTGCCCACCATGTATTGGTAAGAACTAAAGCGACTGTAGGAACTGCATACAACACAGTTGCTTGAATAAGCGCACGTGTTGCGCGCAAGCGGGAACGTTCGTAACAAACGGGCGGAATGATGGCGCGTACGTCGTTAAGAGAATTTTCCCGAGGGGCTGGCATTGTCGGTGATTCGATACTCACCCCCACAGGTTAGATGCCTACCTACCGTTAGGTAGGGGCTTTCCGCAGAATC
>CALPPK020000043.1 GCA_943325435.2 Bifidobacterium breve | reverse complement strand
TTGACGTCAAATACTGTTCCGAACCCGTCGAACCACACGGGGGCCCATAGCCAGTAGAACTGCGGAGCATGATTGACGGGCGCGCCGAGCTGAACTCTTTCACCTACCCCGCGTATTCCCCATGATCTGTCTCGTGAGCCAACAATATCTCCTGGTGTTAGGTCTGTTCGTACACCGTCGACTTCAATCCAGCCGGTCCAGGTTCCTAGTTGGGTAAGCCTGGTGTAACTCATTACTTTTCTATTTCCAGCACGCACGAGAAATGGTGGTTCCTCGTACGGCAAAGACGAAGCCTCGAAGGTGACATCCGCGCGAATACCGTGCTCCGGAGAATCAACCGTGATGTGATGCTGTTTCATTGGGACCACTACATCAACTTTGATTGGGCCTACTTCGTTGCATTGCATACGGTCGAACGGTGCACGACCAGAGGCGTGCACATTTACTTGTTCACCGTTTCGTATGACACTGAAAGAAGCATCGATTACGTGTCTGTTCGGATACAGGCCCATCGCGGCGGCAAAGAACAGTTTTCCATCCCGTGAATACCCATTGAAGAAGTATCTGTCATAGGCGCCAGGATCTCCAGACTCAGTATGTGCGATTGGCTCAGACGTCTGATGAATCGGGTAGTCGTCAAAGGATGTGATCATGACTGTGACCGTAGCCACTATTTATCTACCAATGCCAGACGGAAACCTACGGCGATGCTGTCGTACAGTGGGGACCGTGATTACCGTCTCCCAGAAGGCCTTTCGAACAGTTGCCGGAACAGCTTTAGGTTCTCTGTCCGTAATCATCTTTTCTGGCGCAATGGTGCGTTTGACAGGTTCGGGTCTCGGCTGTGCTGATTGGCCACGCTGTAACGCAACCAAATTTGTTGATGTATCTACAGGACATACCCTGATAGAGCAGGCCAACAGGCTATTCACGGGTGTCGTTTCAATGAGTGTGATCGCTGCAGTGTTGTTGGCACATTTTCGTAGACCTCTGAGAAAAGATTTGGTGCGCCTTGCTTGGGGTTTGGTAATAGGCGTTCTGGCTCAGATCATCATCGGCGGCATTGTGGTGCTCACCGGCTTGAACCCGTACGCGAACATGGCTCACTTTCTAGTGTCTTTGGTTCTGGTGGCAAACGCTTTCGTCTTGTACCGCCGATCAGGAGATGAGCCTTCGACGTATTTTCGCGTGGGCCCTGAGCGCATAGTCGTAGCTATTCGTCTAGTAGTCGTTAGTTGCGCTGTTGCTCTTGTGACCGGAACAGTTGTAACGGCAACAGGTCCGCACGCAGGTGATGAAAAAGCGGTCCGATTTGGATTTGCGTTAACAAGCGTCGCTCGCGTTCATAGCGTGAGCGTGATCATCACAATTGCGCTCATCGTGTTTCTTGCAATTAGAGCCAAACAACTGAACGGTGACACAAGCACACGTGATGCAATTCAAGCTCTGATGATCGCGGCTGTGTTTCAAGGTGCAGTCGGATATGCCCAATACTTCAATGGTGTACCAGTTGCCTTGGTCGCGGTCCATATCGTGGGGGCCACCGCATTGTGGTTTGCAGTATGCAATTTGGCGGTGTCTCCGTCACGCGAGTTGAAAACTCTTTGAACTACTGAAGAAGTAGATCGTAGAGATGATTGCAATCATTCAGAGTCAGAACACTTGGTGTTTCACTTAACTTCACAGTTGTGATGCTTGTATTTTCCACCATCATCCATAGTGAGCGCTGTGTTCCTAACATCTCTGCCAGATAAGCATTAATGACGCCTCCGTGACACACAACTGCAATGCAGCCGCCTTCATGTTGTGCAGCTAATGCATTGATGCGGGTCGATACACGCGATCGAAAGTTCTGATCGCCTTCGGCATTTGGTATTCCGTCCCATCGTCCAATGGCGGCCCATTTGACGTACTCGGGATCAGCCGTGGCTGCACGTCTGCGAAATTCACCGTTGCCCCAATCGCCAAGGCGCACTTCTTCTAAGTCTTCAAAGACACCGACCTCAAGTTTGTGATGCGATGCGATTGCCTCAGCTGTATGCAGTGCTCGTAAGAGGTGACTTGAATACACAGCATCGATGCGCGCCTTTGATAATCGATTCCCAACTGCCAGAGCTTGTTTCTTACCAATTTCATGCAATGGAGGGTCGACGCTTTCGGGCGACCCAGGGACAATGTCTGCTGATCGTCCATGGCGAATGAGCAAAACTCTGCATCCGTCACCAATAGAGCCATCGAGAGTTGGTTGAGGGACGCTTGTTGTGTTTGGCGACCCAACTGATTTCGGAGATTCCATAGTTGTTATCTTTATTGGTATGACCAAAGAAGATGAAGTCCTCCTAGAAGTTTCTAATCGAATCGCAACAATCACTTTGAACGCTCCGGGAAGAATGAACACCATTTCTGGCGTGATGCTTGATTTGTTATCAAAAAAGCTCCTTGAAGCAGATCGGAATCCTGAGGTTCGCTGCATCGTGCTGACTGGTGCCGGCCGCGCATTCTGTGCAGGACTCGATCTCGGGTCTCAAGCTGGCAAGACTGAATCGCTGGGAGTGCTTGACGACACCGGCGCAAACATGGCTGAATTTGATATTCGCGAGGCACCACCAATTGTTCTTCATGGCATTGACACTCCAGTTATTTGTGCGCTTAACGGCGGGGCAGCTGGGTACGGACTAGACATTGCGCTTGGTTGCGATATTCGTATTGCTGCTGACACCGCAAAAATGGCACCAGGCTTTGCTAAGCGCGGAATCCTTCCAGAGAGCGGTGGTACTTGGTTGTTGCCTCGAATGGTTGGCTATGCACGAGCTGCCGAGATTGCCTTTACGGGTCGCACTTTGATGGCTGATGAATGTTTTGAAATGGGCCTAGTGAACAAAGTCGTTCCTGCTGATCAATTGATGGATCACGTCATGGATATGGCAGGGGAGATTGCATCCAATGCCCCCTTAGCAGTTCGCGCAATTAAAAGAATGATGCGAGCCGCAGAAACTGAAACTTTCGAACAGAATGTTCACCACGTGTTTCTTCAACTATTGCCACTGTTTCGGACAAAAGACTTCAAAGAAGGCGTTGCTGCATTCATTGAGAAGCGCCCACCGAACTTCATTGGCCGATAAGAGATTGTGTGACATCACGGGATCCTTTCTTGGTGTTGTCCGTAGAGCGCGGAGCTTCTGCTGACGCAATCCGTCGAGCATGGCGAGAAAGAGCTCGAATAGTTCACCCAGATGTTGGGGGCTCTGATGTAGCAATGCAGGAACTTAATGAAGCCCTGCATTCGGCATTGGAACTTGTTGGAGCTCCAAAGATTCTGAAAGCAGTTCCTCCTGTATTGGTGAGACGAGAGCGGGATGTGTCGAGTTTTACAGTTGATGTTCTTCCGGCTGAGTGTTTCGAAGCACTGCTTATTGTTGCGGGAATCAGCGGGGCTATTTCACATGAAGAACCTCCGTACCAGTTGGAGTTTTCTCTACATGACTCAGATGTGACTGGCGCACAGAACGGCTGGTGTCGGTGCGATTTAGTGCCGGAAGCAGGAGCAACAACTGTCTCGTTACTTGTCGGCACCGAAACTTCTGCAGAGGGCATTTCAGTAGAAGAGGTCAGGGACTACTTGGTTGCGAACCTCAACGCAATTGAATGGCCCAACTAGCCAGAGGCTGCAGCTTTAGTTAATCGGTCTCGTATCGCTGTGCCTAACCCGATATCTAAGGGCAGTACGGCTAACACTATTTCCTTGGAACGTAGATCTGCTGAACGTAGATCGTCATACAAACTCAATGCATAGATGGACGGATCGTCATAGTGCAAGATTTCCACTGACAATCCCTTGGATGTGTACTTATCGAGCCACCTTTGTGCATCGGATAAAGAATCACATAATTCCACTCGAGCTGTTGGCGCATAATGTGCCAGCAACATGCCAGGAGCACGTGATGGACCTTCAGTCATAGAAATATTCAGACCAGTGACGTTTGCAATATCGAGGGCCGACACTTTTCCGGGACGCAAGATTTGTATGGAGGAACTAGTGCATTCAACGATTGTTGATTCAACTCCGATGGCGCATTGTCCGCCGTCGAGGACGAGGTCCACCGAGTCTCCAAGATCGTCGACCACGTGTTGTGCACTAGTAGGACTGACGTGACCAAATCGATTTGCTGAGGGAGCTACCACTGCATCATCCAATGTGTCGAGCAGTGCAATTGACATGTCATGTGCAGGGATCCGCAGTGCGACGGTGTCGCGCCCTCCGGTAACCCAATCGGGGACAAGTCGAGTTCGTGGAACAAGGAGGGTGATTGGTCCTGGCCAAAATGAAGCTGCAAGCACTTGAGCTGATTCATTCAGTTCACCCCACCGATTCATGTCGTCATTTGGCGACAGATGAATGATCAGTGGATGCGATGTTGGTCTGCCCTTTGCGCGGAAAACACGCGATACAGCATCCTCGTTCAACGCAAGAGCTGCTAGGCCGTACACAGTTTCAGTAGGGATGCCAACGATGCCGCCAGCCTTCAGTGTCTGGGATGCTCGTTCAATGTCTTTGGTTATACGAGGCGACAAGATCATGCAGCGAGGAAGTCCAAAATCGCATCGATGAATGAGAAAGATTCTGGCGTAGCGAAGTGGTCGGTGTTTTTCAACACAGTCAATTTTGCATTAGGAAAAGCTTCGGCGAGTCGTGTGGCAGGGCCCGCAAAATCTGCATCACCAATCACAACCAAGATCTCATTAGTTATTTTCGATAGCTGATCTTCAGACACAGGTTCAGAAGGTGGGCGCTTCATGATTGCAGTCAGTGCGAGCAAATCATTGCCTGGCGAATTCCCATAATGGGCAAACATCCGAGCAAAAGTGTCGTCTTCTGGTGCACGGCCTTCAAGTGCATCAACAATTCTCTTATTGCCATCAGGTGGGGACATAGTGAAAACCCCGTCGCCAATTCCAGATAGCACAACCTTGCCGAAGCGATGCGGCGCAGCGATAAGCGCGCGAAGGATGGTGAGAGCGCCTAATGAGAATCCGACAACGTCAACAATTGGCTCCTGCGGCAAGTGATCAAGCAACCACGTGGGAAGTTCGACGTAGGCCGCAGGGTCGTGTGGTTTGTCTTGTTCACCGTGTCCCAATAGGTCGAGGCCGACAGGATTACGCCCCACATCAGCCAGAAGAGCGTCAATTCCGGGCTTTTGCCATGTTTCGCGGAAGCTGCCGCCCCAACCATGAACTAGGACGACGGGAACGCTCTCGGTAGATGCCATGCCTACACGGTAGTCTCGTCATGCCCTATGCGGTTCTTACATGATCTCCCAGCCCACGATTTGACCTATAACGATGTGTTTATGGTCCCGAGCAAATCCTCGGTGTCATCGCGTTTTGACGTGAATCTCAGCACCCCGGATCAGGTGGGTACCAATGTTCCGATAGTCGTTGCCAACATGACTGCCATCGCAGGTCGTCGTATGGCAGAAACAGTCGCACGTCGCGGAGGACTAGTAGTTCTTCCTCAAGACATTCCGCTCGACATTATTGAAATGGTTGTAGAGCACGTGAAGTCGAGGCATCCAATCTTCGAAACTCCAATCACGCTTGCGCCAGAAGACACCGTCGGTGAAGCACTGAGTCTTATTCACAAGCGTTCACATGGCGCAGTCATTGTGGTTGATACCGACAATCGTCCCGTTGGAGTCTTCACTGAATATGACGCTGTCGGTTTCGACCGATTCACTCAGTTGAAGAATGTCATGAACCTAGACATGGTTTGCTTTACAGATTCAATGCCAGTCGCAGACATCCACGACAAATTGATAGATCAACGTTTGTCATTTGCTCCAGTAGTCGACAAGAACGGCATTCTCGTTGGTGCCATCACTCGCAAAGGTGCTCTACGCAGCACTATTTACGCACCGGCAACTAACGCAAATGGTCAATTTTTAACTTCTGTCGCTGTCGGCATTAATGCTGATCCGGCGAAACGAGCAAAAGCGTTGGTTGCACTCGGAGTTGACGTTCTAGTTATCGATACAGCTCATGGACATCAGGACCGAATGTTGCGAGCCATTGAGGCAGTACGCGCCGTGGCGCCAACTACAACAATCGTTGCAGGAAACGTAGTTACTCGTGAAGGTACGCGAGACCTGCTGAATGCTGGAGCCGACATAGTCAAAGTAGGCGTCGGGCCTGGCGCAATGTGCACCACTCGAATGATGACTGGCGTTGGTCGTCCACAATTCAGTGCAGTTCTTGAAAGCGCAGAAATGGCGCGCTCGATGGGCAAACATGTATGGGCCGATGGCGGAGTACGTTTCCCACGCGATGTTGCTCTCGCAGTTGCAGCAGGTGCTGCGAACGTAATGTTCGGTTCGTGGCTAGCAGGAACGTATGAATCAGCCGCTGACACGTTGCGTGATACAGAAGGCCGTCTATACAAAGAGAGCTTCGGAATGGCCTCTAATCGCGCTGTAAAAAATCGTACGCGCGCAGAGACTGCTATAGAACGTGCGAAAAAAGAGCTTTTCGAAGAGGGCATTAGTACTTCTCGTATGTATCTCGATCCAGTGCGCCCCGGTGTTGAAGACATCATCGACCAGATTGTGGCTGGTCTTCGTTCAGCATGTACATATGCAGGTGCCTCAAGCATTGAAGAGTTTCATGAACGTGCCGTTGTCGGTGTTCAAAGCGCAGCCGGATACGACGAAGGTCGACCTCTCGGCACTAGTTGGTAATCGTGCGCGTTATTGCGATTGATGGTCCTGCTGGGGCAGGAAAATCGACTGTCGCACGGCAGGTTTCCACTGCAACCGGACTTCGTTATCTCGATACCGGTGCCATGTATCGTTGCGTAGCTTTGGAAGTGCAGAACACAGCAACAGATCCCAATAACGCCGAAGCCGTTGGCAAGATTGCACGTAATGTCAAGGTTGTCATCGAACGTGACGCAGCCAAATTAAATGGCGTTGACGTGTCCACAGAGATTCGTACAAGTGAGATAAATGCCATAGTCAGCATCATTGCCGCACATACTCCTGTTCGTGATGCCATGAGAGAACAACAACGGCAATGGATTCAAGCCCAGAAGGGGGGAGTTGTGGAGGGTCGCGACATCGGAACTGTGGTTTTTCCCGACGCGATTCTGAAAGTGTTTCTCACTGCTTCACCTGAAGTGCGCGCCGAACGTCGTGTCGGTCAAACAGGCGGGGACATCAAGGCAGTTGCGGCAAGTATCGCTGAACGTGACCACCTTGACTCCACAAGGCTTGACTCACCATTGCGGCCGTCTCAGGGCTCGGTCATTGTTGATTCCAGCAACAGAACTATTGAAGAAGTCGTAGCTGAGATTGTTACTCATTTCGAAAGAGTTGATCATGGCTGAAGTAGACACATTTATGGCAGGTCAAAGCTTTTTCAGTCGACTGTTCTACAGACTTCTTCGCGGACTAGTTGTATTTGTGTGTGTGTCGTATACGCGCGCCACAGTCATTGGCAAAGAGAACATTCCGAAGTCCGGAGCCTTCCTTCTGGCTCCAATTCACAGATCAAATATTGATACGCCTCTTGCAGCGGCAGTGACTTCTCGTCGTATGCGTTTCATGGGTAAAGACACCATCTGGAAGTTCGCTCCTATCGGTTGGATCGTCTCGGC
>CALPPK020000042.1 GCA_943325435.2 Bifidobacterium breve | reverse complement strand
GGGTACATGACCGCAAGTGATCCGAACGATATGTACCTGGCACTGTTTGGCAGCGGACAAGGTTTGTATATCGGCCTTGCTGAAGATCGTTTCATCGTTGCAAGTGAGCCATACGGAACCGTTGAAGAGACTGTGCACTTTGTACGCCTTGATGGTGAGACTCCACGCAAAGAAGGCGACCCCAATTCACGTGGGCAAGTAGTTCGCCTTCGCGTTGACGGAGCAGGCACAGTTGAAGGCATTACTCGCATTGCCTATGACGGAATCGAGATTCCGGTTACGGCTAATGACGTTGCAGTTGCTGAAGTAACTACGCGTGATATCGACCGTGGTGATGCACCGCATTTCCTATTAAAGGAAATCACCGAAGCTCCTCGTAGTTTTCGCAAGACAATTCGTGGCCGCACGCTTGAAGTGAACGGCCGACTTGTCCCTGATCTTGATTCGTTCACAATGCCGAAAACAATCAAGGATCGTTTAGCCAGCGGATCAATTCGACGTATTCGTGTTATCGGCCAAGGCACCGCCGCCGTTGCCGGCACATCGTTGATTCCCGTACTCGGCTCATTGCTCGATGCTGCCATTCAAGTTGAGGCACTCACTGCAACTGAACTCTCTGGTTTTGCAATGTCAACCGATATGTCTGACATGTTGGTAATTGCTGTCAGCCAAAGCGGCACCACCACGGATACCAACAGAACAGTTGACTTGGTAGCTTCTCGTGGAGCAGCTGTCTTGGCAATTGTGAATCGCCGGGGAAGTGAGCTTTCCAGCAAAGCCCACGGCGTGTATTACACATCTGACGGTCGTGATATTGAAATGAGTGTTGCAAGCACCAAGGCGTTCTATGCGCAGGTTGCTGCCGGAGCCATTTTGTCGTGTGCCATTGCACAGGCGACGGGCAAGGTTGATGCTGACCGTATGCATCGCATACTTGATTCCCTTGTTCATATGCCAGTGGCCATGGAAACAGTGATCGCGCAACGGAACGAAATTGGCGTTATCGCACAGAAGTACGCACCTATGAAGCGCTATTGGGCTGTTGTCGGAAATGGTCCGAACACAGTTGCAGCTCATGAAGTGCGTATCAAGTTGTCAGAGCTGTGTTACAAATCAATTTCGTGTGATGTCACTGAGGACAAGAAGCACATTGACCTTTCGTGCGAGCCAATGATTCTTGTATGCGCTGCTGGTCTCAGCGACGGTACGGCTACAGACGTGGCAAAAGAAGTCGCAATCTTTAAGGCGCACAAAGCAATCCCTATCGTTGTTGCTACTCAAGGTGAAACCCGTTTCGATTCTGCTGCTGCAGCCGTGGTGTACGTGCCAGTTGCAGACCCTGCGCTTGCCTTTGTGTTGTCTTCTATGGTTGGGCACCTTTTCGGTTACGAAGCAGCATTGGCAATTGATGCACTGGCTCGCCCGTTACGCCAATTGCGTGAAGTAGTCGAAATCGTTGTGGGCAGGGGTGGCAGTGGTGACACTGCGTTAACCCAAGTAGAAGCACAAATCGTTCCTGTTACTCAGCAGTTCCTCCAAGTTCTGGCAACTGGCCAATACGACGGAAACCTTGAAGCCTCAACAGCGGTTCGTCTGGTTTCTCTTCTTCGTATTGTCACCGGACCACAACCACTACAAGCGTTCCAACGCCAAACTGGTCGCACTGCTTCGCCATCAGCTCTTCTTGATGATCTCATCGATGCACTCACACGCAGCATTGATGAATTGACACGCCCAATTGACGCCATCAAGCACCAAGCAAAGACCGTCACCGTCGGAATCTCTCGCAGCGAAGAGGGCCTTCTTGATCGTGCTCTTGTTCGCGCAGTTCTTGAAGCCGGTGCATCGCGTGACAATCTGTCGTATGCAACGCTCAAGGTTTTGGCATCACTTGATGCTGCAGTTGCATCAGTTGAAGGTTTCACCAGGTACGCAATTGCTGGTGATGCTCGCAACGCCACAGTCTCCATCATCGATCGTGGTGGTGTAGCCAAAGACCTCACATCGCGCGTTACAACGAATGCAACTCTTGTGGGTACAAAGCACCGTGTTGCTGCCGACCAAGAAGTACTTGTTGCTCGTGGTCGCAAAGACGGCCGCACTGTTGTGTTTGTTCCGGAAGTTCACGGGTCAACCACTGTGGGCATTTCACTCATGCATGTTGCATTCCACGACACTGTTGCTGCCGGTACCGCACGCCAAGTGTTGCAAGGATACGACCGCCGCTATGACCGCTTGGTTGACTGGGTGTCTGAAACTGAAGGAACATTTCGAGAAGACAGACTTGCAGAAGTGTCTATTGCAGACTTGTTGATCAATCCTGTTTCTGAGAGCGCCGACTTGTGGCGAACTGACGGTCAATAAAATGTTGGGCATTGGTATTGACGCGGTTGATGTTGATCGCTTTCGCAAACTTCTTGAACGTCGTCCACACTTGCGCCAACGTTTGTTTACTTCTGCCGAATTGACATCTCTTGAAGGCCGCACCGATGACGCTGCATCACTAGCAGCACGATTCGCAGTACGTGAGGCAACAATGAAAGCTCTCGGCGTTGGCCTTGGTGCTTTTGACTTCCACGATGTCTCAATTGAGAAGAGGTCATCTGGGGCACCTCATTTACTCGTATCAGGTCGAGCTGAAACTCTCGCCAATGCTCACGGAGTCTCCACATGGCACGTCTCCATTACCCATACAGACACAACAGCAATGGCGGTTGTCGCCGCGCTCTAGTTATTGCGTTGGTGTGTAATTGAACCGGGCGTACGCTGAGAGAGTGATAGCTGTCCTCACGCCGGAGCAAATGAAGCTCGCTGATGCAACTGCACTTTCTGCAGTGGGCAACGATCATCAACAGGTCTTTATCAACCGTGCTGGGTTTGCCGTTGCTCATGCTGCACGCACCATGCTTGGCGGTTCTTACGGCAAGCAGGTCATTGTTATTGCTGGGCCTGGTCACAACGGTGACGATGGGCGAGTAGCTGCGTATTGGCTGACGCAATGGGGCGCAGCAGTTGAAATAGTTAACGCAAATTCCGTG
This sequence comes from Bifidobacterium breve, assembly GCA_943325435.2. Next base: position 4,718 of record CALPPK020000042.1, on the reverse strand, counting down.
GGTGGTCGATTCATTGACCCACGCGTGGCAGACATTGTTATTGACGCCGCATACGGCATTGGTTTTCACGGTGATTGGACTCCACCAATTGTGTTTGATGTTCCGGTACTTGCTGTAGATATTCCTAGTGGCCTCGATGCATTCGATGGCTCAGTGACTGGCGGAGTCTTGACCGCAGATCGAACCGTTACATTCGCGGCACCGAAAGTTGGAATGTTTCTCGGAAGTGGACCAGCACTATGTGGTGTCATTGATGTGATTGATGTCGGAATTGACACAACCGAAGATGTTGATATGTATCTGATTGAAGCAACTGACGTTGCTGCGTGGGTACCACCACGCGAACACGACGCACATAAATGGAATCACGCAGTTCGAGTTATTGCTGGCAGTGACGGAATGGAAGGGGCAGCATCGCTAGTAGGCATGTCTGCACTACGTGCCGGGTCTGGCATGGTGCATTTGTCGTGGCGTTCAGGCTCCTCGATGTTCTCTCAGCCCACAGAGATTGTTGGTCATGTTTTGCCCGCCACTGATTGGGCATCTTTTGTTGGTGCCGATATTGCCCGATTCGGCGCAATGGTTATTGGGCCAGGTCTTGGCCGCGGAGACGATGTTGGAGCCGAGATCAGATCAGTTCTTGCGCGGTGCGATGTTGCCGTTGTGGTTGATGGTGACGGTATTTCTGGCGCCATTGACCCTCATGGTGACTATTCAACGTTGCGCTCTCGAACTGTGGCCACAATTTTGACTCCACATGATGGTGAATTTGCCTCGTTGGGCGGTGACGCGATGTCTGCAGACCGAATAGGTGCAACACGTGATCTGGCTGCGCGCATAGGGTGCACTGTTGTGCGTAAAGGGGCAACCACCATTATTAGTGACGCTGAGGGTGCCGTGTATTTGGTGGCATCGGGAGATCAACGACTAGCCACAGCCGGCACGGGTGATGTTCTTGCCGGAATCATCGGGGCGTTTCTTGCGCGAGGACTAGCTGCGCCAGAGGCCGCAGCGGCCGCTGCGTATGTTCATGGTGTTGCCGGATCACGGTGTGCCGCTGAAGGCACTATTGCGCGTGACGTTGTTGGTCTGATTTCAGATGTACTGAGTGATGTGATGGCCCATGTCAATTGATTTCTCAACACGCTGGGCATGGGCGGAAGTTCATACAGGCCTCATCTCACACAATGTTGCAATTGTGGCGCAACGTACTGCACCTGTTCAGGTGTGGGCAGTTGTCAAAGCTAATGGGTATGGCCATGGCTCAGTACCCGTGGCACAGGCCGCTCTGGCAGGTGGTGCTACTGGGTTATGTGTTGCAATAGTGGATGAAGGTGTTGCATTACGCCGTGCCGGAATCACTGCACCAATTCTTTTGTTGAGCGAACAGCCTGCAGAACTCGCAGATCTTATTGTCGGTTATCAACTGACCCCAACCGTTACTACAACGCGTGGTGCTGCAGTTCTTGCGGCCTCTGCGTCGGCTGCTGATCAGACAATCAAAGTACATATCAAAGTTGATACTGGTATGCATCGTGTGGGTGTTGCACCGAATGAAGTGGTGTCACTTGCTTCGTTCATCAGTTCGTATGAATCATTGACCATTGAAGGCGTGTACACACACTTCGCAGTAGCTGATGACCCATCACATGTCGCCAATGCATCGCAGCTAAGCGCGTTCAATGCTGTTCTTGATGGTTTGTTATCTCGTGGTATCAACCCACCACTTGTTCATGCTGCCAATAGCGCTGCTGCACTTGCGAACGAAGCCAGTCGGTTCACTATGGTGCGCCTCGGAATTGCTATGTATGGTCTGCGCCCTGGTGCCGGAGTTGCCGAACTGTGTGCTGGTCTCATTCCTGCAATGTCAATTAAGGCTCGTGTGTCTGCAGTGCGATGGGTGGAAGCTGGCGAGGCTGTGTCATACGGATTAGTGCGTCCGTTAACAAAAGGTTCTCTTATCGCCACTGTGCCTATTGGTTATGCAGATGGTGTTCCTCGTGCGCTTGGGCGCACAAACATTCAGGTATTACTCAATGGTGTTCCTCGTTCATTTGCAGGCACCATCACCATGGATCAACTGATGATTGATTGTGAATCTGATTCGTCTGTCACGGTGGGCGATGAAGTTGTTCTGATTGGTAAGCAAGGCGAGCATTCCGTGACGGCCGACGATTGGGCAGAAGCACTTGGAACAATCGGATATGAGATTGTGTGTGGAATTAGCCCACGAATCTTTAGGCGATACTCGTGATTGAGCTTCGCGCTTCAGATCTCGGTGATACGCATGCAATTGCCGGTGCGATAGCTGGCGTTGTTCGACCGCGCGATCTCATCGTGCTTGTGGGTGAAATGGGTGCTGGTAAAACTGCCTTTGCAACTGGTTTTGCGAAGGCTCTGGGAGTGCACGGAGATGATCATGTGTCTTCTCCAACGTTCACTCTGATGCATTCGTACACATCAGGTCGCATTCCGTTGCACCACGTAGATCTGTATCGGTTGACAAGTTTGGCTGAAGTTGCAGACCTTGGCATCCGTGAACTTCTTGACATGGGTGCCGTTGGCCTCGTTGAATGGGGAGACGTTGCCTCTGAAGTTTTGGGTGACGGACTTAGTGTCACTCTTGTCGCCGATAAGGACGATGATGACGTGCGAATGATCACGGTCGCAGTTGAGGGCCATGCGTGGGACACCCGCTGGGAATTACTCAAGAACGCACTGCGTGATTGGACGTTGCGATGATTCTGGGAATTGAAACTTCTGTTGACCATGTCGGTGTGGCAGTAGGCGACTATCGCGGCATTCGTGCACATTCGATGTTGGCAAGCGATCGTCGCCATGCCGAGTCATTGGCGCCCATGATTCAATTTGTTCTGCAACAAGCAGACGCCACCATGGCCGACCTCTCAGCAATTGCAGTTGATGTGGGGCCTGGGTTATTCACTGGCATGCGCGTGGGTATTGCAAGTGCAGCATCACTTGCATGGGCTTTAGAGCTTCCGGTTGTTCCGGTGTGCAGTCTTGATGCACTCGCCATGAATACAGAATGGTCAGACAATGTGGTGGCGGCATCGCTTGATGCGCGCCGCGGTGAGGTGTACTGGTCGTTGTATCGCATGCGCGGCGTTGGCGTGGAACCACTTCGGTTAACAGAGCCTGTTGTGTCGAGTCCTGAAGATATGGCGGTTCACCTGGCTGATCGTGGCGAAGACATTACGTGTGTGGGTACTGGTTTTATTCGTCATGCTTCTTTATTCGAAGACGTGCCCTGGGCGATGATGGCAGGTGAGCCACATGCATTTCCCACCGCACAAAAAGTGGTTGTTCTTGCGTCTCATCGCATTGCCGCAGATGACGCGGTGCAGGCAGGCGATATCACGCCGATGTATTTGCGTGCACCAGATGCCGAAATCAACTGGTTAACTCGTGAGGCCACACAATGAGTTTCCTCCGTGAACGTATGACTGATGCATTGACCACAGAAACCATGCGCCGTCGCCATCTTCGTCGAGTGATGGAGATTGAGGAAGGGCTGTATCCACGCCCATGGACTCACCGCACATTTGTTACTGAAATTTCACTGATGCGTGAAGGTGCCAGGTACTACCTGGTCGCATATGTCGGAGACGTTCTAGTGGGTTATGGCGGCTTGATGTTTAGTGGCGACGACGCCCACGTTACGAATGTGGCAGTTGATCCTGATTGGCAGGGACGTGGTGTTGCCACCGAAATCATGCTTGACCTTGTGATTCTTGCGCGCGACCGTGGATGTTTGGCCATGACTCTTGAAGTGCGTCACACAAATACTGCGGCCCAGCAGTTGTACAGGCGTTTCGGCTTTGTGCCAGCAGGAATACGTAAGAAGTATTACGAGAACAAGGACGACGCCATCATCATGTGGGCACACGGCATTGATACGCCTGAGTTCTTAGAACGCGTTCGCCTCATCGAATCGAGACGGCCATGACTTCACATGTAGTGAATGAATCAACAGTGGTTCTTGCGATTGAAACAAGCTGTGATGAAACAGCTGCGTCAGTTGTAATGGGCGGCAATGACATCTTGTCTTCCATCGTTTCTAGTCAGATTGAAATTCATGCACGCTTTGGTGGCGTTGTGCCCGAAGTGGCAAGCCGCGCACATCTGGAAGCACTGATTCCGGTGGTTAACGCTGCAATTACCGAAGCGGGCATATTGCCTTCACGCGTTGATGTTGTTGCCGCAACCGCTGGCCCAGGCCTCATTGGGGCACTACTTGTTGGAGTGTCAGCAGCAAAGTCACTTGCACTTGTGTGGGACAAACCATTCGTTGGTGTGAATCATTTAGAAGCTCATTTGTATGCAGGACTTCTTGATGACCCCACATTGCAGTTCCCACTAGTAGTTCTATTGGTTTCTGGCGGTCACACCATGATTATTGAAATGCGTGGCCATGGTGATTACGTGATCATGGGTCGCACTATTGATGATGCAGCCGGCGAGGCATATGACAAAGTCGCACGGTATTTACAACTCGGGTATCCGGGTGGTCCAGCAATTGACAAACTTGCGCCAAGTGGAAACCCTCATGCTGTCGAGTTCCCACGTGCCATGATGCATGATGGTCTTGATGTGTCGTTTAGTGGTTTGAAGACTTCTGTCATTAATTATGTGAAGAAGAATCCTGACGTATCAAATGTTGATGTCGCCGCTTCATTTCAAGCTGCAGTAGTTGATGT
>CALPPK020000041.1 GCA_943325435.2 Bifidobacterium breve | reverse complement strand
TAATCGCCGATCTTGTAGTGAGCTCCGGTTGTCGACTGCGCTTGTTCAATGATTGGGAACAACACGTCTGTCTCCCATACCGAGTCAACGCCTTGCACCAATGCCAGAATTCGTTCTAAACCAGCGCCGGTATCAATACTTGGCTTTGGCAGTGGCGAGCGGGAACCATCAGGAGCTTGGTTGTACTGCATGAATACAAGGTTCCAAAACTCCATGAATCGATCACCAGTTGGGTCGTTAGCAGGACCACCATCGGGCCCGAAAGCTGCGCCACGGTCGATATGGATCTCAGAACAGGGACCACATGGGCCTGTATCCCCTGCTTGCCAGAAATTGTCTTTGTCGCCAAGACGTTGAATACGATTCATTGGCACTCCGACTTGTTCGTGCCACATAGCTTCGGCTTCGTCATCTGATTCGTGCACAGTGATCCACAAACGGTCGCCGTCGAAGCCGAAAACCTCTGTTACTAATTCCCAAGACCATGGAATGGCATCAGATTTGAAATAATCACCAAAACTGAAGTTCCCGAGCATCTCGAAAAACACAAGGTGGCGCTTTGTGCGACCGACTTCATCGAGGTCGTTGTGTTTTCCTCCGGCACGCACGCACTTTTGGACTGTGACAGCACGGTTGTACGGAGCGACTTCGTCTCCCATGAAATACGGCTTGAACGGCACCATGCCAGCCACCGTGAACAACAAGGTGGGGTCATGTGGAATCAGGCTTGCGGATGGAACAACGGTGTGTCCCTTGTCAGCGAAATAGCCAGAAAAGGCCCCACGAAGCGCATCAGCTGAGCGCGGGATACTGGAACTTGTTGACGATGCCATGAAGGCACCATCTTAGCGATGGCTGGTTCTCTGGCGGGGTGGGTTATGACGACGCGTCGTCGGAGCGTTTGACGAACTGGACAGGGATGGAGGCGTTGAAGACGCTTTCGAGGCTTCCCTATTGCGGTAAGCATCAATCAAAGACAGCACTCCATCTGACAGGGCCATGACACTGCGTCGAACACCTGCCGCAATGGCATCAGCAATGTGGGCGGGAGTCAATTTCTCCGTTACAGAGACAACCGTTCGTTTAACCCAGACCACAATGCTTGCGCCGGCAACAGCCCCAGACACAAACCAGAACAAGCGACGCATCATGATGGCAGCCCTGCGACAGCGTTACGGGAAGTCCTCATGATCTTCACGGTAGTACCGCAATTCACCCAATCCCAACGGAAGATACGACGGAGGCTGAACCGTTGTAGGAGGAGCTTGTCCCGTATGGCCTTCGCGCACATCAGCCACGGCCCGAGATATCGCATCCGTCACCGCACGACTCTTCGGAGCACGAGCCAAATAAATCACCGCATGAGCCAGATTCAGTTGTGCCTCTGGTAGTCCGACTCTTTCAAGAACTTGGGCAGCGGTCGTAGCAATCAGGAGAGCATTGTTGTCAGCCATGCCAATGTCTTCACTTGCAAAGATCATCATTCGACGTGCAATGAATCGCGGATCCTCCCCCGCTTCAAGCATTCTGGCAAGCCAATGGAGAGCGACATCCACATCACTCGCCCTCATGGACTTTATGAATGCAGAAATAACGTCGTAATGATCATCACGGCCCATTCGCGACACGCTGGTATCAAGAGCTGTAGTGGCCGCTCCAATATCAATGCGGTCGTTAGTTGCCAGAGCACAACACACTTCAAAAGAAGTCAAGGCTTGTCGAGCATCTCCGGTAACACGTCGAGCAATCAACTCGAGCGCATCTTCATCTGCAGGAATTCCTTCAATCTCCACTGCACGATGGAGTAATTCCATAATTGCCTCGGCATCTACTGGCTTTAGTGCAAAAACCGATGAGCGACTCCGAAGAGCAGGATTAACAGAGAATGCAGGGTTCTCGGTTGTGGCGCCAACAAGAGTGATAAGTCCACTTTCTACGGCATGAAGTAGTGCATCTTGCTGCACCGTGGAGAAACGATGAATCTCATCCACAAATACGACAGTTCCACGATCATCGATTGTTAGCCTCCGACGCGCAGTCTCGATAACTTCGCGAATGTCCTTGACTCCTGCAGTCACCGCACTGAGGCGTTCAAAACCCCGTTGTGTCGTTGAGGCCACAAGTTCGGCAAGTGTGGTCTTGCCCGTACCGGGAGGACCCCACACAATGATTGACGACAAACGATCGCTTTCGATTAATCGTCGCAATGGACCTGATGGACCGACTAGATGACTCTGACCTACAACATCGTCAAGCGAACGCGGACGCATTCGCGCAGCAAGCGGAGATCGAGCCGCGAGCCGATCTTCTGAAGATGAAGAAAAGAGGTCAGGCGAATCCACGATTACGACGAAGCAGGGGGCGGCAACAACCGCAGACCTAAATCAGCAAGATGCGAAGGATCAACAGGCGTTGGTGCATTCGTCATTGGGTCTGAACCGCTTTGAGTCTTCGGAAAGGCAATGACTTCGCGAATGTTTTCTTCGCCTGCCAAAATTGCAGCCAGACGATCAATTCCGAATGCGAACCCACCATGTGGTGGCGCTCCATACTTAAACGGCTGCAAGAAGAAGCCGAAGCGCTTGTCAGCCTCTTCGTCACTAATGCCCAGTTGGTTGAATACCCGACGCTGCATTTCAGGCTCATGAATTCGAATAGAACCAGAACCAAGTTCCCAACCATTCAGAACGAGGTCATACGCAAGCGCACGGACTTTCAATGGTTCGGTATCAAATAGAGACATGTCATCAGGATGAGGGTGACAGAACGGGTGATGCCCTGGACGCGGACGCCCAGAGACTGGATCAATTCCGATAAACAACGGAAACTCCGTGACCCATACGTATTTGTATGGGCCTTCATGTACTGGTGGACGACCTATGTCATTGCGCAATTGGCCAAGTACTTCACATGTGGTATCCCATTCGTCAGCTACCAACAAAAGCAGGTCACCCTCTGTTGCACCCATTGCAGAGACCAGCGCGCTCTTTTCATCATCACTGAGGAATTTGGCAACAGGCGAATCAATGGCGCCACCTGCGCCGATCTTCATCCACACAAGACCTTTCGCACCGATCTTCTTCGCGCGATCTGTAAGAGCATCAAGTTTATTACGGCCAAATGCAGCCGCATCTGGGTACGTCTTAGCGTCTACACAAATGCCCTTAATGCAGGCTGCTCCGGCAAACGCCTTGAATTCAGTGCCAGCAAAAAGCGGTGTCAATTCAATGAGTTCCATTGCAAATCGGAGGTCTGGTTTATCAATACCAAATCGATTCATGGCATCGTGCCAAGTAATTCGTTCAATCTCGGGAGGAGCTTGTCCTGTAACGGCAATTGCTGCTGCAACTACTGCACGACCGATATTCTCCAGCACATCATCTTGCGACACGAATGACATCTCTGCATCGAGTTGCATGAATTCGTATTGGCGGTCAGCTCGCAGGTCTTCGTCTCGAAGGCACCGAGCGATCTGGTAATACCTGTCAACACCCGCCACCATAAGCAACTGCTTCCACAGTTGAGGAGACTGAGGCAATGCAAAGAATGAGCCAGGTTCTTTTCGCGAAGGAACAAGAAACTCACGTGCGCCTTCAGGGGTTGAAGGCATCAGGAACGGAGTCTCAACTTCCACGAATCCGTTGGTTTCCATTTCCTTACGAATGGCACTGTTGATTTGTGCACGAACACGCAAGTTTTTTTGCATACGTTCACGTCGGATATCGAGATATCGATACTTCAGACGAATCATTTCGTCAACATCATCTGCTCGTGCATCAACGGGAAACGGTGGAGGTTCAGCAGAGTTCAGAATCTCAACGACACAGTCACCTATTTCCACCATGCCGGTAGTGAGTGATGTATTCACAGTTCCTTCTGGGCGTGCACGAACAACTCCGGTAACCCTGATGACATATTCACTACGGACATCAACATCGTTGTCAACCACACATTGCATGATTCCGGAATGATCACGTATATCCAGAAAAGCAAGGTGCTCTCCGTGTTCGCGGCGACGTGCGACCCAACCACAGAGGGAAACTGTCTGCCCAACGCTTGCTATATCTAATTCTCCACACATGTGCGTTCGCATTGCAGTAGATCTCATGGGGTGTGCCGCCTTGGCTGTCTCGGTCCAAGAACTGACGTCAGATGACTCTGAAGTTCAGTGGATGGAATTGTTGTTTGTTCGGATGTAGAAAGATTGCGCACGGTGCAGGTTGACTCTTCTGCCTCTGTTTCACCAATGATTACTGCGACCTGAGCCCCGCTTCGATCAGCGCTCTTCATCTGTGATTTCATGCTGCGACCTTCAAAAGCGCGGTCTGCCGAGAAACCATTGTGGCGTAATTGATTGGTAATAGACAGAGCATGGCTTCCACCAGTGGTGTCAATGACAAAAACATCCAACGTCGGTAATCCGTATGCGAAACATTCCTCGGCATCGCATGCAAGCAAGGTGCGATCAACTCCGAGAGCAAAACCAATACCGGGCGTAGCTGGACCACCTAGATCTTCGACAAGGCCGTCATACCGACCACCGCCGCCAACCGCATTCTGTGCAGAGTCAAGTGATCCAGAGACAAATTCAAATGTTGTCCGTTGGTAATAATCAAGTCCACGAACTAAACGTTCATTGACCTCATACGGAATACCTAGCAAATCGAGCCCAGCACATACCGCTGCGAAGTGTGCCGCAGCATCAGTGCTGAGAAAAGCACCAATTGTCGGCGCACCAGCTATTGCTGCTGCATCTTGTGGTCTCTTTGAATCGAGAACACGAAGTGGATTGCGTTCCAATGTCGCAAGCGCTTGTTCGCTGAGAGTGCCACTATGTGTTCTGAAATATGCACCAAGCGCCTCGATGTACCTACCTCGGTCACCTGCATCTCCGAGTGAGTTGACAATGAGAGACACTTTGCTTAACCCAATTGCCTTGTAAAAATCCCATCCGAGAGAAATGACTTCAACATCAAGTTGAGAATCATCAACTCCAAGAACTTCGATACCTACTTGATCAAACTGGCGGTAACGGCCTGCTTGTGGCCGTTCATATCGAAAGTTCGGACCCGAATACCACACCTTCCACGGAGGCGTTGGGCGGTGCTGGGCAAATGCACGACACACACTGGCAGTGTGCTCTGGGCGCAATGCGATGTGGCGACCACCCTTGTCCGTAAAGTCGTACATCTCTTTAGTGACCACATCGGTGGCGTCACCTAAGCGTTGGAACACGCCGAGGTCTTCAAACATTGGCGGAATGATGTTCTGATACCCAGCAGATTCGACCCCGTCTGCAAAGACTTGCACCATGGCACGCCATCTACCCGCGTGAGGCGGCAAGATATCGCGGGTTCCCGGGCTTGTTTGAAACGATGACACAGCCAATCAGGCTAGTCGGACTGCCCACCAGGAACGATGCGATATGCGTCGTACACAGAATCAATTGATTTAATAACCCGCAATACAGCATCTAAATGATTGGGATCGCCTAATTCGAATTCAAATCTCATCTTCGCTACCCGATCCGAGCCGGTATGGGTACTGCACGCAACAATATTGACGTGCTGTTCTGAAAGAGCATTAGCCACGTCGCGCAACAACTTGCTGCGGTCGAGAGCAACAACTTCTACGCCAACGTTGAACATGGTGCCAGGCGAAGTTCTCGCCCATTCAACATCAATCATCCGCGTGGGTTCGCCTTCAACCAACGATTCAGCATTGGCGCAATCTGAGCGATGAACACTCACTCCCCGACCCTTTGTGATGAAACCAGAGATTTCGTCGCCTGGCACCGGAGTACAGCAACGAGACAAACGCACTAATACATCTTCAAGGCCCTCGACATGAATTCCCGTAGCGCTTCGCTTTTCAGTAGTGATGAGGTCCATGCGCATTGGCATGGCTAATTGCTCATCGCTTCCTTCACGACGCATTGCTCGACCAATTCGTTGAGCGAAACCACGTGCCGAGACATGATGCTCACCAATGGCGGCAAACAGCGTGTCGATGTCTGTCATGTTGAGAGCTTCGAGTTCCTGCAGGAACGCATCAGAAGTCCAAATTCGTTGAACAGGGAGTCCTTCTCTACGCAACTCTGCTGTGAGGTCATCACGGCCGGATTCAACCATGTCTTCACGACGTTCGCGCGTAAACCAGTTCTTGATTTTGCTTTTGGCGCGAGGCGACTGAACAAAACCCAACCAGTCACGTGATGGGCCAGCGCCTTCCACGTTTGAAGTGAAGATCTCGCACGAATCCCCAGACACCAACGTGGAATCAAGTGATACGAGTCGGCCATTAACTCTTGCACCAACACACGAGTGACCAACTTCTGTGTGCACTGTGTAGGCAAAGTCCACGGGCGTTGAATTAATCGGCAAAGTAATAACTCTGCCCTTAGGTGTGAAGACGAAAACTTCTTCTTGTTCAAGGTCATTCTTGAGGTCAGCCATGAACTCGCCTGGGTCAGAGATTTCTGACTGCCAGTCAATGATGCGATTCAGCCAATCCGAATCGTTCGTATCGGTGCCTTCTTTGTACGCAAAGTGAGCAGCAACACCACGTTCTGCTCGTTCATGCATCTCCTGGGTTCGAATCTGAACCTCTAATGCTCGCCCCCCAGGCCCAATCACCGTGGTGTGCAACGACTGATACAGATTGAACTTCGGCATTGCGATGTAGTCCTTGAAACGACCAACCACTGGCCTCCATTTACCGTGCAAGCAGCCAAGCGCACCATAACAATCACGAACACTGTCAACAACGATTCGAATCGCTACTAAATCGAAAATGTCATCAAAGTCACGATCTTTTTGCACCATCTTTTCGTAGATGCTCCAGAGATGTTTCCCGCGTCCGGTTACTTGAGCTTCAATGTTTACTTCTGACAGCCTGGCTGAAACTTCTGCAATAGCCTTTGCTAGGTACAGGTCTCGTTCTGGAGTTCTGGTTGAAACCAAATGGTCAAGTTCAGCGAACCGTTTCGGATACAAAGCTGCGAATGACAAGTCTTCAAGTTGCTGCTTGACCTCTTGCATTCCCATTCGATGTGCCAAAGGAGCGTAGATATCTAAAGTTTCCTGTGCAGTGCGTTGTTGCTTCTCAAGCGGCACACCAGCCAGAGTACGCATGTTGTGCAAACGATCCGCGAGCTTTATAACAAGCACTCGCATGTCTTTGGCCATTGCGACCAACATCTTGCGCATGGTTGCTGCCTGCTGCGCCTCACGCGAATCAAACTGCAAGCGCTCTAACTTTGTAACACCGTCAACAAGCATCGCAACTTCATCACCGAAATTACGCTGTACGTCTTCAAGCGTTATTTCAGTATCTTCCACCGCATCATGCAAAAGGGCTGCTGCCAACGACACTTCATCAAGTCCGATATCTGCAACAATCCGAGCGACCGCTATTGGATGATTGATGTACGCCTCACCAGATGAGCGCATTTGATTGGTATGCGCGACACGCGCTACTTCGTATGCCCTGTTAACCAACGACACTGAAGCCTTCGGATGGCGACTACGGAAGGAAGTTAATAATGGCGCCAATTCTTCAATGGGCGCGTTCTGCTGACGTCTCCAAGGAAGAACTCGATCGGCAGTACCCATGGTCAAAGGTTAGCGACGAGACTTCTTTCGTGGGCGCGGTGGGTGGCTCAACAGAGTTTCCACGGCCACTGGGGCTGGGGCTAGGCCTTGACTGGCGTCTGTTGCCGCCCGGGCAGCAGCACGGCGGCCAACGGGGGTGCCAGTGTGCATGAGGTGGGCCATGTCGACCCC
>CALPPK020000040.1 GCA_943325435.2 Bifidobacterium breve | reverse complement strand
TATTTGCAACAGCGGCTGGTGACGTTATGGATCCTGCATTAACACCGCAAGATCTTGCCGCATTGGGCATCACGGGAGTTGATGCAGACAATATTGATTCGGTAATAGCTGCCATCGCTGGTACGGCGGATAATGGTTCTGGGGTTGATTCATTAAATGAATTAACAACTCTTGTAAATACAACTCTTGCTGCTTCGCTCGCTGCGATTGCAATAATTTCAGGCTATGACGGTTCAAATACCATTCCTGGGGAGGCTGATTTCGTTGCTATCTCAGTAACCGGAGTAAGTGCTTCAAATATCTCTTCAGTCAACTCTGTACTGGCTGTGCTTTCCGTGTCTGCGACTAATTCGCGGGCAGAAGTGCAGTCAATTGTTGACACGTATGTCGCAATTCTGAATGCAGCGGATGGAACAGCTAATGGTGGCCTCACGCTTACTATTGCCAATTATCAGAACATTGGCCTCACAGATGTAACCAGTTCATCTCGAGCCGATCTGCTCAGTTCGATTCTTGATTCAAACGTAGTCAGTGCTGTCGATACATATTCTGAACTTCAGATCCTGGCAAACATTGTTGCGAGATTATCTGTAACCGCTGCTGGTGGAACTGCAGCACCTGCGCTTACGGAGGTCGAGTTGGCGCTTGTCGGTATCAACGGCGTGACATCGTCAAATCTTTCATCGGTACTGTCGGCCATTGCGGCTACGACTGACAATGGTTCGGGAATTGATGGGCTTGCAAAATTACAAGCGGTGGTGGATATTGGCATAGAGAATGCACGGACTGCCTCCTTGGCAATCATTGCTAACTATGACGGCACTAATGCCGTTCCAGCGTTGGCTGACTTTGCGAACATCGGGGTAACCGGAGTGACCTCAGGCCAGATAGTGGCTATCAACACATTTGTGGCAGTGAGACCTGCAGTAGATACAGACTCACAGGTTGAAGTGCAAGCCACTGTTGATACCTATGCAAAAATTGTCACCGCTGCAAATGGTTTAGCTGACGGTGCAATTTCATTGTCGGCGGTTGAATTCGCCGCGCTCGGATTATCTTCCGTTGATTCGGCGGCAGAAGTTAGTTTGCTCAATGATCTCATCGATGTTCGGCCTGGTACGGCAGTTGATAGTTATGCAGAGGTTGCTGCATTGGCGTCGATTGTTACCCGATTTATTGGTGAAGCGGCTGGAATCGCATCTTCACCCGCCTTGACTCCGGCTGATTTCGCTGCACTTGGCATTAGCGGAGTTACGGCTGAAAATATTGCTGAAGTTCTCGTTGCTCTTCGTGCAAGTGCCGATGACGGTTCAGAAGTTGACACATTGAGCGAACTACGCACACTTGTTGATGCTGCGGTTGCTCTCTCGCGTCAAGATGCAATCGACACCATCAGTAGATATGACGGAACAAGTGCCACGAGCACTCCGACCCTTGCCAATTTTGCTAATGCCGGCGTAACCGGAGTAACGAATGGCAATTTGCTGTCAATTAATTCAGCTTTTGCCGATATTGGATTGGCAGAGTCGGATTCAACTGAAGACATTCAAGGCGTGGTGACTGGTTACCTTGCCATCTTGTTGGGGGCAGATGGCTTGAGAGACAGCGATGTCTCGCTGACTTCTGCGGACTATGGAGCGATGAATCTGACACGGATCGATACGTCAGGGAAGGCCACTCTTCTCAATGAAATATTTGATGGATTCTTAATTGCCAAAGTTGATACATACATCGAATTACAGAGCGCGTCGGACGTTGTTGCAGATATCTTCCTGACCGCTGCAGGTGCTCAACCGCAATCCGTATTGACCGTTGCACGCCTTGAAGCCATCGGATTAAGCGGCATCACTGGTGACAATATTGCGCTAGTTGTAGAGGCAATTGCCAATACATCTGATGACACTCTTGGCGTAGATTCATTTGTTGAAGTTCAAGCGATTGTCAATCAAGTCCGCAACTCTCAAGCTTCCGCCCTTGCGGTCATCAGTTCCTATGACGGAACAAATACGGTGCCATCTGTAGGCACACTTCAGTCCGCGGGAATAAGTGGGGTTGATTCTTCCATTATCGGGATCATTAATCAGTATTTGGCAACTATGTCTGCTGAATCAACTGACTCAGTTTCTGAGGTGCAAGCACTGGTAGATGCAGTGCTGAAGTTGATGATTTGCGCAGACGGAACCGCAAACAACAACTGCACTTTTACTGCCGAAGAATTCCACGCGATGGGGTATCTAGATATCGATACCGAAGAGGAAGTAAATGCACTCAACATTGACCTGGATACTCTTGATCTCACTCCAACGCAGGAATCGATTGCCACGAGTGAAGCAGTGACGTCTGTAATTAATCGTTTCAGGCCTGTTCCGGTGACACCAGTGACACCAGTGAATCCAGAAACACCTGTCAATCCCGAGGTTCCGGTGACTCCCGAGGTGTCGGTACCAACAACGACTGTTCCAATTACATCGACTACAACGACAACAGTTCCACTCGTGGTACCGCCTTCGAAACCCACGGTAACTACCGTGCCAACTTCAACAACAGTGCCGGCATTGGAAATTCTGCCGGGGAGTGGTGGCATACAAATGGCACTTGGGAAAGCTGGAGTAATCGTTGGCGACAAATTGGTTGACCTTTCGGTAGTTATCAATGAAGACAATTCAGCAACTATCGAATATTCAGGCAAGTTTGTACTGAGAATTACGCCTGCACGCCCCGAAAATACAGTTGTGATAGCAGGGGAAACACTTCTTCGTATCTACCGCAATCAAACAGTGGCGGTTCAAGGAAAAGGTTTTGCAAGAGACGCAGTAGTTGAGATCTGGATTAACTCGACGCCAATAATGATTGGAACCGCCAAGACCGATGCAGATGGGGCGTTCAACGAAACGTTGCCGTTACCTGAGGGTATTGAAGTGGGTGAACACACCTTGACAGTGAGCGGCGAATTAGCGGATGGAACTATGGGCAAGACGTCAATAGGGGCCATTGTTATTGATAGCCCAGAGACAGTAGTTGATCCTGAAAAAACCAATACAGAAAATTCAGAATCTGCGAAGTCCAACAAAGGCGGGACACCGTACAACCCTCAATCAGAACCAAAATCAGTGGTGAGTTTGTTGGGTGACATGGTTGGTCTTATGGCTTTGGCAGGGTTGGCTGTTTCTGGTCGACGTGAAGAAAAAGATGACGACGGCGGCACACCAGATGACAATGACAATGACGAAGATCGCGGTTCCGGAGAAGTAGCCGAAGTCTCTGCGGGTCAACATGAAACTGAAATTAAAGAAAAGGCGGACATCCTGCGTCCACCACGAAGCACACGTATCGACCGATTGGTGACGCTACTTCCGCTCAAATTGTCCCGAGTATCGCCTTTGGTCGGTCGTGTTCTCGTAGATGGAACATATCTTCGGTCATTATTCGGCGTCGCATGGTTGCTGATGCCATTGCTTGGAGTTGTAGTTGGTGTGGGCTCAGCTTTGAGCACAGATTTCAATGCCGTGATGCCGTCCTTGGTGTGGCTTATCGCAGTTGTAATCATCGGAACTTTTGATGCCCTTGCAGGATTCATGGCAGCTTCAGTATTCGGTGTACTCGTCGTGGTTGGTGGTGGCATTCAGTCGACTGATTCGATTCGAGGGCTGCTCGGAATTTGGGTCTTTAGCTTTGCTGTGCCTATGTTGGCCAGTGCTGCACGACCGTTCCGTCGTCAAGACGCGCAAGGCATTGTTGGCGCATGGGATCGCACCGCCGACTTCGTCATGATTGTCTTATTCGGTGCATGGGGCGCTGGGTCAATGTTCTCTTCACTGCCAGGACTCACCGGGTTCCGTCCGTCGTACGCAGACGACGTTTCTCGAATTCAGTTAGTTGTGTTGATCGTTCTTGTTGTTCGCTATGTCTTAGAGAACCTGACTACGTCCCTAACTCCGTCAAGATTGCGCGAACTTTCCACAACGTCTCTTCCATCGCCGAGCAATATGCAAGTCATTATTTCGTCTCTCACCAGAACCACATCGTATGTCTTTGTTGCAATTGTCTTTATTGGAAACAACTGGGCCCTATGGACCGGAGCAGTGCTATATCTCTTGCCGAAATTGGTTGCAATGGTTGACGACAAGTTCCCAAACATTGAGGCTTTACACCGCTATATGCCACGAGGAATTCTGAAACTAACTTTCATGATGTTTGTCGCTCGTTGGTGGGGTCAACTTTTGGCGAACAACATTGACGATGCAGAGAAGATGATCACATTCGGTTTTGTCTTCCTTGGAATGCCCGGGTTTATCACAACTGTGATGGGCTGGTTTGGTCGGTCAAGTAGTCACGACTGGAAACAGAACTGGTTCACACGAATCAGTGGGTTGGTCCTGCTCATTATTGGCTTCCTGATAGTCCGTGGCGTTCTGCTGGGCTAGGAAGAAGAGAAGCTCAGACCTCTTGATTTACGAATGCTGTGCGATGGTGTCAAGGATTTGTGCAACGCGAATTGAATCTGCACCAGACACAACATGACCGTTATCGCCATCAATTACTTGACTGACGTTCTCCACCATTTCAACGAACGCGTTCGTGACTGGAAATTCCTCAACCAGTTCGTTTACCAGTAGGGAACTAGCTTCATTCCATGTTGTGAAGGACTCGCCTGCAAGAGTGCTGATCTGACCCTCACTACCTCGAACCATGAATTGCTGGTTACTTGGCAATGCAAATGAACTCACCGCATGTGCAGTGATGTTGTTGTTGATACGCACGTTTACGTCTGTAGTGAGATCAATCCCTGTAGGGCCGACTGTGCGTGCAAGTTCAGTAATGGAGAAATCAGCGGCCCCCTGTGTAAGTGCCACCCATGCGTGTGCCTGGTAGCAACCCACATCAAGCAACGCCCCACCACCCATCGATGGGCTGAGGCGGTAGTTGTCGGTCATTTCAGAAGTGAAAGTGAACGCAGTCTCGATGTGCTGAATTTCTCCGATGACCCCGCTGGCAACAAGTTCAACCATGCGAGCAAAACGTGGGTGCCATCTGCCCCATACGGCTTCAATCAATAAACGTCCATTGCGCGTAGCAACATCAAACATTGCTGCAGTTTCTATGGCATTGAGCCCCAGTGGCTTTTCGCATAGAACATGTTTGCCTGCCTCAAGCGACTTTGTCACCCATTCAATATGTTGGCTGTTCGACAAACTGATGTACACGGCATCAACTCGGTCATCGGCCAACAAATCGTCGTACGTTGCATGAACCTTTTCCGGTTCAAGGGTCGCAGACCGTTCTTCATCGCGGCTGGCAACGGCATACAGGTGTGCTCCACGTGATGCATGCACAGCTGGGGCTAGACCACGACTAGCAACAAAGCCAGCACCAAGGAAACCCCAGTTCACTGTCACGTGTTACGACCGGCGAAGTACTGGTGTTACGGGCATGGCATTTTGCACAGCTGATTGTTCCGCTGCTTGCATAATTGCCACAACATTGCGTGACTGCAATGCGTTTACTTCCATTGCGGTTCCGTTGTTGATGAACTCGACGATCGAGCGGTGAAATTCATACGGCTGAAGCGGTTGCAAGGGCGCAACACGAGAAGTCCCATCGATATGGTGCACAGTCAAGATTGCAGGCAAGTCGGCCACTGCTGGTTCGCCTGCTGGGTCCCAATCGCCAATGATTGCACCTTCTGTACCAAGTACATAGAACTTTGGCTTACGTGCTGCAGCCAGATCGGAATGCACAAACGTTGCTTGTTTTCCATTCGTGAATGTCACTGTTACATGTGCGTGGTCAGCATTCGTCGCATGGGTCCACACGCGTTTGTGGTTTTGTCCACTCACATGTGCAACGTCGTCAGGAATGATGTTCAGAATTTGATCAAGGAAGTGGCTTCCCCAGTCGAAGATTGCTCCGCCTGATACTTCAGCGTTTGAGTGCCAGTAATCGCACGGCCGTGAATACCCGCCGACAAAACTGTCGTAGTGGTAGACATCACCGATTTCACCTGATCGAATGATTTCGCGCATGGTTACAAAGTCGTCATCGAATCTGCGGTTCTGGTAGACCACCAGCATCAGGTTCCTGGAAGATGCGAGCGCTATCAATTCATCGCACTGATCGGCAGTGAGTGCCATTGGTTTTTCAAGAACAACGTGGATGCCGCGCGTCAGTGATTCTTTGGCCCATTGAAAATGGCTATTCGGAGGCGTAGAGATAACGACAAGATCGAGAAGACCGGAATCCAGCATCTCGGTTGCATCACTAAATGCTGTGGCCTCTGGAGCAAGCTGCAGTGCTGCTTCAACACGTTCTGGGTTCGTGTCGCACACGGCCAATAGTTCGAGACCGGCAGTGTTCTGAACTGCCAAGTTGTGTTCGTGTCCGATTGCACCATAAGCAAGAAGCCCGACGCGAATAGTGCCTTTTTTCATTCCCTATGACTTTATCTGCCGCCCCGTGTGGCACGGAAACTCGAGCCGTGTCCCTATTGTCACATCGAGTGAATCTCAGTGGGAATTTGGAGTATTACGTGAGACATTCTTGCTAATTGTGAGTAGTTGACGGCGCAGCATCAAGCCATCGCCTGGTCCAAGTATCAGCTTCTCGAAAAGGAAGCCAAACGGAAAGCTGCAGTGCGAGCGCATGCGAGTAACCAATCGAGTCCCTTGCGGGTCATCACGCAACTCGTACGCAAGAGTGAAGTGGAGTTTGGGTGACTTTTTGCTGAGAGATTTTATCTCCAGAACAAAGTGATGCGGTGCATCAACAATTGCAGCGATGAATGAAATTGGACCAGAAGGAACTTTGTCACCTGCTTCAACTGTCTGCCATTCATCATGAATAGTGGTTGCACTCTTGCGACCAAGATTGTCTAGCCAGTCATAGCTGTACCAGCCGGCACGACCAAAACCCATTTGTCGAATCCATGGGAAAACTTCCTGCGGCTTAGCATCGATAGTTATGGAGCGTGTTGCAACAAGGGTTGCATCGGAACACAGATCATCTCCAACAACAGAACTGTGAATTTCTTCAGGAGTGGCACCCCAAAATTGAAAAATCATGACGTTGTAGAGGGTAACAATGTTTTGCAGTTGCCTACAATATTGATAAGTCATAGGAGACTTCATGAGCGTGCCATTGTTTGTTGCCCAGGAAATTGGCCACACCTTGCTTGACGAAAACACGTGGATGCCCACAGTCACCATTGATGTGTCGCAATCTCCGGAAGTTGCAGATCTTGCCAGAGTGCATGCAATAGAGGGAATCGGCGATGTCAGCACGCATGCAATTCGCCAAGATGACACTGTCTTGGTAGGAGTGCAATTGACAAGTCCTGTGCAGGCAACATTTGCGGTGTCCTTTAGTTACTCATTGCACCAGGAATTTCTCAATGAAGTGGCAGATGCAGGCTCACTAGTTTTCGCTACAACCGCCACAGAATCGGCTCATGAAGATCGGCCGTTGTGGCTAAGCGTTGATATTGATGGAACTGCCTTACGCCAAACCTTGCAGATGGACGTGAACTGACGGAGCACTGCTTGAGCAGAAATCTGATTGTCTATTGCGAGGCGTAAGCGAAAGCGAGCGATGTGGCGATTGCTAACCATATTTGGTACGGCACGAACGCAACCCCGAGAGCGGGAGACACGCGAAACGCAATGACGAGAAGCGGGATCGTAAACAATGTCGCCAGCACGAGTGCAAAGGCTGATGCGAGAAGCAAGTGTGGAACGTAAAACAAATGTGCCCACGAGAGCGCGGCAACCACACTCAATGTGAGCGATGACAACCAAAT
>CALPPK020000039.1 GCA_943325435.2 Bifidobacterium breve | reverse complement strand
GCAGCAGTTAGCAATTCTTGATACGCGTCACGCGATTCTTCAGCCGCAATGCGCTGTTCATCATTCGCATAATAAATTGCACTGCGATATTGCGTGCCCATGTCATTACCTTGGCGCATGCCTTGTGTTGGGTTGTGGTTTTCCCAGAACACTCGCAACATGTCCATCAGCGACAAGTTCCATGAGTCGTACACAACAGTCAGTACCTCGGTGTGACCTGTAAGTCCTGAACACACTTCTTCATATGTTGGGTTCGGCGTGTAACCACCTGCGTATCCAACACTTGTTGAATGCACGCCAGGCTGCTGCCAAAAAATACGCTCAGCTCCCCAGAAACAACCCATGCCCACAACAAGTGTCTGCATGTTCTCTGCCCACGGGCCCGTCAGCGACGTGCCCTTTTCAAAATGTGCCTCTGGCACTGGCATCGTTTGGTCTGTGCGCCCTGGCAAGGCTTGTGCTGGTGTAATCATCCCTGGAGTCTTTCGTCCGAACATGCCCGTCACGCTACTGAATGAAACCCCGAGTTATAACACTGCAATTGAATTATGTGTAATTCGCTGAACTAGTGCCAGAAACTGATCTTCTATTACTGTCTCTAAATGCCTAATAAGTTTTCCTCGTCAAATCGTGTGATTCGTCGGTCCGTATTTCTGTCTGCACTTGTGACACCGATGGCAATTGTCGCGGTTTCAGTAGCACCAGTGGCCGCTAAGCCAGTGGTCGCTGCACACGAAAGTACGGTGATCGAAGGTGATGGGGTCCCGTACACCAGGCCTGCCTCAAACGAAGCGATAACCACGCGGCTTGAACTACCAGAGGGCGCAACGGCCCATCAGGGTAAATCACTCCCACTCATCGTAAAGATCTTCAACAGCGGTTTCGAAGATGCCAAAGAATTGGGAGTTTTCGTCAAGACACCAATTGGCACCTCAATTATCACCAAGACACGCGGATGGAAATGTGGAACAGCTCGCACTAGTTCCGGTTACAAGTGCATCTCTTCTCGTCCCTTAGGAGCAGAGAAGGAAACCGAGATTGCCTTCACGGTTAGAAGCAAAAGAACCACACCTCCTGGTACGGGGGCAATCAAAGTTACGCCTTTCACTTCCGAAAACAAGAAAATTCAATCTGAAAGAAGCAACTTCACAATTGTTGATCTTGGAGATGCAGTCCTTATTCCAACTGTTAGCCACTTAGCTGGAAAGAAATGGAATACATGGACAGACGGACGAGTTGTTTCAACGTACACAAATGAGAAACACACATATGGAATCTGGATCAACAATGAAGGTACTGAGAATCTTGAAAAGGGCTCAACCGTAACTTTGACCCAGAAAATTGGTTCCAAAGTCATTGTTGAATCTGCAAAGGTTTCGGTGGGTTCTGGTAACTGCAAAGTAGTAAGTAAAGCAATCAACTGTTCCCTTGAAGCTGATTCAGACATCATGCCTTTAGCAAGACTTGCGAAGGTTGAAGTTGTTGTAACTCCCACTAGCGCCACTGATCAAGTAGCTCTAGGCACAATCACGGTCAAGAATCCCAAGGACAAGGCAAAGCATTCAACCAAAGTCAATCTCAAATCAGTCGATCGCGATCCAACTGTCAACATCAATGTGAAACACAACGTTGTAGGTGAAGTAGGAGCAAGTACTTTGCTGTCACTGAATCTGGAAAACGTCACTAAAGATCTTGAACATAAGGTTCCAGCTGTCCATGCAAAAATTCCTAGTGAATTGGTCTACACAAAGTTTGTTGGAGTCAATTGGGCTTGCAGTATCGCAAATCGGCTTCTTAAGTGTCAGTACGGTTCTGCATTAACCCCCAACCAAGTTTCAAAGCGCCTCTACCTTCATTTTGATATTGCAAGTAGTGCAAAACCAGATGCAAATGGTTACACACTTGATTTCGCTTCAGACAATGCAGTTCAAAGAGTCAACCTCCACGTAATTCCGGCTCCCGTGCTTAAAGCTGAGGCCATTCCAGCCGAACTAGAAACATCATCTAATTCAAGGGCGAATCGGATTCAGTTAGATGCAGATGAGTCTGTGGAGAACGGTCAAGCTCTCAATTTCAAGTGGATACAGCGCTGCACAACAGCAGCAGACGTAAAAGAATTTTCACAATGCCCCTCTGGTGCGCCTGCACCCAAAGTTGATATTACCAATCGCTATTTATCTCGTGCTCATGCATTTATTCCTAAAGTGACTAGCAAAAAGACTTTTCTCTTCGAAGTCCTGGTTCAGACAAGTACGACCACGCAGCGCAAGACAGTAAAAGTCAAGGCCCTGCCTCTTAATACTGCTTCAAAGGCGTCGGTAAGAAAAGCTGACACATCTGTGCCGGAATGGATTAACACGGCTATCAAAAATGCTGACGTGACGATTAGCGAGCCACTTTTGGCTAATGGAGTATTCACAGCAGCCGCAACACTGCCTCCTTCTATGGTTTCGCGCTTTAAAATTCCTACCACTGAGAAATTCACGTTGACAGCACCAGAGCTTCAGAGTGATGAGTGCATCGTGGTCCATGCTGGTGAAACCGATACTCGACTTGCGATATTCACCTTGTCGGATGCAAATTTCAAATCAAGTAATTTCGAGTACATAATCGCACCGACATCTTGTACACATGGCGGAGACACTTTTACCGGCCTGGGATTAAAACTTGATGGAGAAGTATTTGGACAAAGTCTTACTTTCAATGGTCCTGTAACTCTCTCACCAAAATTGAATGTGAATTTGACTGCTAGTTCAGCAAACATCAGCATCCCTATTGGTGACGACTCGTACGGTTTCAAAAATGCTGTTGTGAACCTGGTAGCCGATGAGGCTCGTCAGATTGCAAAGTTGTCATTCGGAGGATTCTTCAGCATCTTTGATACTGACCAATTTATTCAAGGGAATATCACTGTCCCAACTGATGGAGCTGGCGCTTATTCAGAAGGAATGCAGGTCTCTCTATCGCCATTACAGCCACAGAATTTTAGTTTTGATGAACTATCTCTTCGGAACATGACTCTTAGTGTGGGAGTGCGTTACACACCAAAGTTATCTAACGTCAAACCACTGTTCACTGTGAACGCAACGGGTACAGCTTCGTTCATGGGCGTCAATGTAGACATCGATCAAATGGAAGTTGATTTCCTTAAGGGTCGTGTAGCAGCCGTGTTGTTTAGATCGCGCGCAAGTCTTTCTCTACCAGGCATTCAAACGGCACAAGCTTCTTTTGAATATGTCTGGAAAGCGGCAACGCCAGCATCTGTTTCTCCAAAAATCGTGGCTGCAAAACCAGCTTCATTTTCAGTTAGCGCTTCTGCCGTTTTTGTAACGGATTCTGGGTTTGCAATTGGAACCGTTGCAAACCCTGCCACGTTGGAATACAAGAGCGGCAAGTGCATCGTGATGAGCGGGCAAGTCATTATTCCCGGATTCTTGGACGCAACTGTGTCCGGATACCTCATTACAGGCGCCCCATGCCTGGCTGTCACGATTCAAATGGGAGATCTTCCGGGTGCGCCGAAGACAATCCTGTCAGACGTTCCCTTGCCACTTGCACCCGGTGACTGGCGATTTGATGCCTCAAACGTGACAATCACTCTTGCTGGTTACAGAGCTAGCGGTAACTTCACCATTGGAAAGATGTATGGAATCCCATATGGATCTCTCGATGCCACTTTGCATCTCACTTCATCTTCTACACAAAACACAATGTACGTGAAAGGATCTATCGACCCTTTACGAGGCGTGACCTTACAAGGTGAATCAGACCTAACAGTCGCTGGCATCTCTGCCCACTTTAAGGTCGCTGCAGCATTGACATCTACAGATCAGTACATAGGTGCCGAAGCAGACTTATCAATTGGCTCTACAAAGTTTTTGTTAGCGGGAAGTTTTGGTATCACTCAAGCACCCGTGGAGAATCTCAACCCTTTTTCAAGAACACGGACAGTACGCGGCTTCCCTACTTTTAGATTCACCGCCGCGATACCCAAGTTCTCTATCTTTGGTTACAACTTGGGTAGCGCACAGATTGATATGTATCAATCGGTGTCTAGTGCGAATGTATCAGTGTCGACGAAAGTCGATTTCGGAGTTATTAAATTCTCCGGAGAAGCATCCCTGCATTGGGTTGATAATCAAATTGCTTTCTCGCTCAATGAATCTGGATCTGTCGGAATTGCAAATCAATGGTCTGCAGACTTTTCTTTCCACATGTCTAACTGTGGAAATAGCGACTGCACCAAATCTGGACCATTCGCATTCACAGCTAGCGGCACTGCATACCTCGCAGGTCGTGCCTTTAATCTGGCCAGTGTGTCAATTGACTCAGCGGGTCATTTCACAGTTCGATCTTCCATGAGCGGCAATGGCTGTTACAACACAGGCAACATAGCTGGTTTAGGATTTGAGTTTGAAGGTTGTTTCGACTTCACCTTTAACGCTCTCATATCAGACACTGCGCCATACGCGAGTGTGAATGCAGATGCATCTCTCCGAGTTGATTATCGGGTACGTCATTACCCTTGTTGCAAGAAGAACTATTGGGGTCGTTGGTCCAGAATTGCCAATTTCTCCGGTGGTATCAACATTCAATTGAGCCCATTTAGCATGTCACTTTCAACAAGGCTTCTTGGATTCTCTATAACCTTTGCGATTTAGAAGAATTCACTGGTAGGCACTTCAAGTGTGCATGGAGCAGGTACCAAACTTGCGCCATGCACACTACGAATGCAGCCCAAGTTTGAAACACGACCGTGTTGCTTCGTCCTGAAGGGCGAGAAGTTCCTCGTGTCCTGGGAACACTCGAAGCCCGGCAGTTACAGCGATTTCAAATGCAGTGGAATCCCCGGCGGTCAAGGCCCAAGACGCAACCTCCGTTGCCGCTGTAATCGCCAAGATCACCAGCCGTGTTGTGGTGCCATCAAGATCCGCCCAGGAATATGAAGTGCCAGCAAATGGCACATCACGCACATGTGAAAGTGCTCTGACGATTTCAGAGGAGTTTCTCGAATCCTTTCGGAAGCTCTCTAAGGCACACGTCATCAAAACATCATCAGTGATGACTCTCGGATTGAGCGGTATCTCATCGGAGTAAGTAGTCGGCACCCAGTCAGATCGCGAGGATCGATGATCTAATTCTGCAAGACCTCTTCTCATGTCCGACACAATTGTTGAAAAAGTTGAATCAGTAACATCAAATTCCCACATTGCAGTGCGAGCAGCTGAACGTCGTGATCGGTCTCGGTTTAATGCAAGCCATGTCAGCAGCTCTAATGCGCGACGTTTTCGAAACGTTGCAACATCCCCGGCTTCATTTTCAACTACTGGATATCCAAACAGTTTGACCACAAGTTCCCATTCCGTTACTACCAAATCATGGGGGACTTGTTCCGGTGATTCTCTGTCAACTGCTCTCAAAATCTGAACCACATCTGTGTTGCTGACTAGGTCAACCGTTCCCGCGCATTCAACTTTTGCATCTTGTGCGCATCGTTGAATCTGTTCCATGATTTGAAGTTCGTCTTCTGTCAAGCGATCTGGTGGTTTCATCTGTTGAATCTGCTCTCTGCGTCTACGCAAGACATGAGCCAGCGCCCCGGCTGCAATAGACGGCGACAAAAGTCCAGTAGCCGGGATGCCTTCAGATTGATGGGCCACTACGGTGGAAGAACTTTGTGAAGACGGAGCGAACACCAATGATGCGCCAATCCAAGTGATTGGCTGATGAAACAAACGTAGAAGGCTCTGAAACGTCGTGCGGTAGCGACCAACAGTTAGGTATTGGAGAATAATGAGGGACGTTATTACTACGAGTACATGCAATAGAAGAAGTAACTCAACTGAGTTGACATTTGCGTCAAGTAAAGCGCCATTGATGCGATCGAACCGAACCACAGAAATAATTTGCCACAGCGACCACATTGGAATTGCTACAAGACCACAAATAGTTATGGCTCGCTGAATGCGATTCATCAGCCATCCACCACATCAACAGTTCGATTCACCCGAATTGTGCGCTCACCAACGCCGATGATTCCAAGTATCCGCATCGGTATTTTCGTTGAAACCACGACTGTTGCCCTAGTCCCTTGAATATCGAAATATCCAGTTAGTCCACGGGCCACTAAATACGTACGCATTGCTGAGGTGGCTAGGTCTTCGTCAATGCGAGGATTTCCTTCGCGAATACCAACTATTTGTTGGCCCCCTAATCGGGCAGCATTTTGAGCAGCATCAGACATTTCCATATATGTAGAAACAACGCGGCCTCCGTCGTATGCCAAACCTGCCAATGACATAGTCGCCATAACAAGGCAAACAACCATTGCCGAGAGCGATCCCCGATTCCTTGCATTCATCATCGCCCCGAGAAATAATCCACTACCTCTGTGGATGTTGCATGTACGGTTCGTTGAGGCGGCGATAAGAGTCCTAGGCCTGAGAACGAAACAACACATCGAATTGAGGTTGTAACTGTTTGGATTCGTCCGATTTTGCCCCGGGTAATGGATACATCCGTCCGTTCACATATAGAAGCACTGCCTCCCAAATCTTTGTGAGCAGCCATAACTCCATGCGAAATCATTGAAGTGAAATTCGATTGAGATGCAATTCGTGCACTGACATCTGCTGCACGATGCACACGGAAAGATGCATCTGTCAATCGACCGACATACACGATGAGAAGAAACAGCATCATTAGCGCAGGAACCAGAATGAGTGCTTCCACTGTTAGTGAGCCACGCAAAGTATTTCTCTTCATCTGTCTTGCTCCGTAGTGAACTGCTCGCGACTGACGGTTGCAGACCTTGTGATCGAAGTTGGGAGAAAAGGAACTACGGACTGAACAGCCACTTTTACTGTGACTTGAACGGATTTGCTTCCAATACTTAGTGACGGAGCTGAATACATATGAGATCCCAAGTCAGAGACCACTTGTTCCATTTCATTCAGTGCTCTCACAACATCGTTTCCTTCACTGTTCGAAAATGCTGCAATCTGTGCTCCGCGAATGGCTGCTGCATTTGCAACATGGGCACCATGAACTAGCGCTGTTACATGAACACCGATAAAGAAGATTCCGAGAACCGCCGGGACGAGAAGCACCGCTTGGATGCTGGTCTCGCCCCGGTTCTGCCTCGCCTCGGAGGGCAGCATCATCCGAGGTTCAGCGAATTTGCCTTGTCGCGCACTCGCGAACTGATAATTCCGCCAACGGTGATGGCGAGGGCAATCAGTGCGGCTGCCATGACGACAGTGGTTGCACTCACTTCTCCTCGTTCAATGTCTCGCTCATGAGAAGCATCGAACCGAATGCGGTAGTACTGATATAGCTGTCGTGAAATTGACATGTTTCTCTCCTTAGTTTTGAGATCTAGATAGTGCGCTACAGCGCACCCAAGGTTCCGACAAAAGCCGGATAGCCGACGAGCAATATGAAGCCGAGAAAGAGAAGGACTATCGGCAGACCCATATGTTCAGTGCGCTCTTCAGCTTCGTGTTCGATACGTGCCAGGTTTCTGCCGCGTAATGCCGTGGCCTTTGCAGCTAAAGACTGGCGAATACGCGCGCCATGTTCTCCAGCCAATTGCACACTGTGAGCAACGTCCTCAAGAGATTCAACTCCGGTACGTTCGCCAAGTTCTCGTAGAGAGTCCCAATACGACCCACGGGAACTCTGAGCACGCACGAGGGCAAGACGTATTTGTTCAAAGCTGAATCCATCACCAGCACCTGCTGCAGCAAGCATTGCTGTTTCGACCCCTGCACCTCCAGCCAACAGAACATTGACAAGATCCAAATAGACAGCGACTGCAAGATCCATATC
>CALPPK020000038.1 GCA_943325435.2 Bifidobacterium breve | reverse complement strand
GCCACGCATCATGGAAAAATCAGTGGTGCGTGATGTCACGCTTGTTGTAGGCGGGGCATTGTTCACCGCTCTGTGTGCCCAGATCGTTGTGCATCTTGGTTTCACTCCTGTACCCATTACGGGCCAAACATTCGCAGTGCTTGCTGTCGGTGGTGCGCTCGGTTCACGGCGTGCCATTGCTAGCCAGGCCCTTTATTGGCTTCTCGGTGCAATCGGATTGCCCTTTTATGCTGACGCAACAGGTGGCTGGAGCCGTGCAACCGGTTCAACTTTCGGTTACTTCTTTGGTTTCGTTGTTGCTGCCGGAATTGTGGGTTGGTACGCAGACCGCCGCAATGACCGCAACTTTGTGATGTCGTTGTCAGCAATGGCATTAAGCACTGCAGTGATTTATTTTTGTGGCGCAGTCTGGCTAGCGCATTCGATCGGCGTTCCAGTTGCCACCGGTGACACCAATGCCCTCTCGCTTGGGGTTGCACCATTCCTTGCTGGCGATGCTGTGAAGTTGGTTCTGGCGGCAATGGTTAGTCCAATTGGCTGGGCTTTGTACTACGCAAAACCACGCTAAACCTTCTGCGATCAATTTGGGTCATACTTGGATATGGCTGATCAATCAATGAACAAGACTTCGGTGGTCAGCCGTAAGCGTGGACGTCCTGCTGATACTGACTCGACAGATACCCGTGATCGCATTGTTGTATGTGCATGCGAACGTTTTGCGGCAGAAGGATTCGAAGGCACTACTAATCGAGAGATTGCTGAAACCGCAAAAGTTTCTAGTGCGGCGCTGTATCACTACTTTCCTTCAAAGGTAGATATCTACATTGCGGTGTGTGATTCCATCACTGAAATATTCGTAGAAGTTTTCTCGAGAGTAAAGGCAACTGAAACCACTCTTGAGGGGCGCCTTGTTGCTCTCTTTGCTGAGGTTGGAACGCTCGGAGCGAATGCCCCATCCACAGTTGGTTTCATCACCGGAATTTCTGCTGTAGTGCAAAAGCATCCCGAAGTGTCGAAAGGTACTGATGTATTCGGCAAGGAATTTGGTCGAAACATAGTTGACCTAATTGCGACGGCAGAAGAGGCTGATCGAATCTTGCAGGGCACAACGGTGCAGTCATTTGCCGATCTGGTGTCGTCGGTTCTGGCCGGATTGGGCAGAATGAGTGCTCGTGGAGACCAATCACGCCATGTTGCAGTGGCTGCTGCGTTCTTAAGACTGATTCACACTGCTACACAGAAGTAAGTTGGCGTCATGGACGCAGAGGTATTTCAGTCGCTGAAGAATCTGGCCACCAGCGTCGGTTCACTCTCCGAACTGTTTCAAAAAGACCCTTCTCGTAGTCACTGGCTGACAGTCGATGCATGTGGCATTCATGCAGACTTCTCTCGCCAACGTATTGATACATCCCTATTTGAAGCGCTGCTCCATTCCGCTGAAGTTGTCGATATTCAGGGGTCTTTCGGAAAAATGATTTCCGGTGACATTATGAACGTCACTGAAGGTCGCGCGGTTGGCCACATGGCATTGCGCGCGGCAGGTACTTCGTCGCCTCTGGCGCAGCAGGCATCAGGACAATTAGAACGAGCTAAGGCGTTGGCTGATGGGATACGTTCTGGCGCAATTGTTGGTGCAACCGGAAAAAAGATTGAGACTGTTATCAACATAGGTATTGGCGGCAGTGATCTTGGTCCGGCCATGGTTACGCGTGCGCTCCGTCGATTCGCTAACGGACCTGTGGTGAAGTTCGTTTCCAATATTGATGCTGCAGATCTTGACGAGGCCTTGCACGGTGCGCATGCGGAAACCACTGTGTTTGTAATTTCTTCAAAGACCTTTACCACTCTCGAGACGATGCACAATGCAGAACGCGCACGACGTTGGACGCAGGCGACAGTTTCAGATTGGGCGAGTCATTTCATCGCTGCAACTTCGCATGCCGAGGCTGCATTGAACTGGGGAATTCAGAAGGATCGTTGCCTGGAATTCTTTGACTGGGTCGGCGGACGTTTCTCGTTGTCGTCTGTCATTGGTTTTCCAGTTATGTGTTCAATCGGCGGAGATCAATTCAGTGAGTTTCTGACCGGAATGTCAGAAATGGATCACCACGTCGTCACTGCCCCCGGCAATGCAAATCTTCCAGTGATGCACGCACTGATTTGGTGGATGAATAGTGCGTTGCACTCCTTTCCAACAGTTGCTGTTATCCCGTATAGCCATGACTTGTCCAGATTGCCCGCGTATCTCCAGCAACTTGTTATGGAAAGCAATGGAAAATCTGTGGGTGTCAATGGTCGTTCCGTTCTTGGCGGCACGAGCCCTGTTGTGTGGGGTGAAGCAGGAACCAATGGTCAGCATGCTTTCTTTCAAATGTTGCACCAAGGCACTCAAGTAGTGCCGGTTGAATTTGTAACAACGGGGGCATCTCTTGGTACAGATAATGAAGCCCATGATTTGCTGTTTGCGAATGTGATTGCACAGTCAGAAGCGTTGGCCGCAGGACGCGCCCACGACGAACCCCACAAAACTTTTGAAGGGAATCGACCGAGCAGTGTGCTCGTTCTCAATGAACTCAGTCCTCATTGCCTTGGATCTCTGATTGCGATGTATGAGCATTCAGCCACCATTCAAGGCTGGCTTATGGGAATCAATAGTTTTGATCAGTGGGGCGTGGAGCTTGGCAAAGAATTAGCTATTGATGCTGCATCAGCGATTACTAATGGCTCTCAACGTGACACGAAAACTATGACACACCCCCTGCTGAATTGGTATATATCAATTCGAAAAAAACTGCCACGCAACCAATAGCAAAGGGGATAACCTGCCTGCAATGGCAAGTGCATCTTCGAAGCCCATCATCAATTCAGCAGAACGGATGTTGAATCTCGTCGCATTACTGACTGAGTCAAATCGCCCGCTGACGCTCGAAGACATTGGCAATTACATGGAGCATCAGTACCCAGTAAAAGCTGAAGCCCGCCGTACCGCATTCGAACGCGACAAAAAGTCACTTCGTAAATTGGGAGTGCCCATCACAATGCAAGTACTTGGCGGAAATGATGCCGGCAAGACCGCGTATTCAATTGATCGCTCAGAATACAAATTGATCAACTTTGATCTGACGGAAGATGAGCTCTCTGCCCTGCAGCAAGCAGCAGCTCTAGTGCAGATCAATACGCAATGGGGAAAGCAAGCCGTTCAGTGGCTTGGTGGCGACATTGATGAGTCACCATCTCATACAGTCGCGCACGTTGATGCCCGTTCACAGGAATTGCCGCAGTTGTGGGCAGCTATTGCAAAGAGTTGCCAAATCTCATTCCCCTATCACGGTCGTGTCCGCACGGTGTACCCGTACGGTCTTATCTCACGTAGTGGATTCTGGTATCTCGTCGCATTTGATACCGATCGCCAAGCGCAAGTCACGTACCGTGTAGATCGATTTGAAGAAGCGGCCACTATTGGTGCGCCAGAATCTTTTGTTCGCCCTGCAGATTTCAATCTTGCAACTGCATTCGAGCGCGACGCAAAGGCATTTCCTGGCGCTGATGCCGAAGTAGCGATAGTGCGCCTTGATAGCCGTATCGCTCCCGGGGTCATTCGAGAACTAGGCGATGATGCAATTGTTGCTGTCCGCAGCGATGGTTCTGTCGATGTTGAAGTGTCATGTGGCAATCGTGTTGCTTTCCGTTCATGGTTGTACGCAATGGTTGACAGGGCAGAAGTGGTTTCTCCTGAATCTGTTCGAAATGAAGTAATTGCTGATTTGGTTCGTCTTGCTGGGGACGCATCATGAGCGCAAAGCGTGGGCCTCGTTCATCAGAAGTACGGGTCAGTGGTTTGTTGCGCATGTTGCCGTGGCTGATGAAGCAAGAGCGTGTCTCTGTTGCAAAGATGGCACAGCAGTTTTCAATGTCAGAGTCTGATCTTATTGAAGATATTGAGATGGCCTCGATGTGTGGAGTGCCTCCCTACACGCCCTTTGAACTAACCGACATTTATATTGACGAGGGCTACATCTTTGTGGGCACCAACAAGCGATTTGAACGTAGTTTGGAATTGACATCGTCAGAGGCATTTGGGTTGAACCTCATGGCTGTGGCGGCAAAGGAATTGCCCGGTTTTTCACGAGGCAAAGACTTAAAGAGTGCGGTAAAGAAATTACGTAAAGTGCTCGGCGAAGACCTTGTTGATGTTGATATTGAGTCACCTGCGTTCCTGTCAGTTGTAACCGAAGCTGCATCATCTGGTCAACGTTTACGCATTACATATTGGACGCCAGCTCGTAATGAAGAATCGGAACGCACGATCACCGTGCGAACCGTCTTTGTTGACCGTGGACATTGGTACATTCGCGCTGATGATGATGCGTCTAACGACAGCCGACATTTCCGCGTTGATCGCATTCGCTCGGTTACCCCGCTGAATGAATTTGTCGAAGTCTCCGAAATCAATGCTCAGATTCCTGTTTGGTTTGCCGATGCTTCAGGAAGTGTGGTGGTGACTGCCGAAGTAGCAGCGTCTGCTGCATGGGTGGTGGAGACATATCCGTGCACGGTGCGCGAAGAACGCGCAGATGGTTCGTTCCTCATCGATATCGTGTCGAACAGCGAGCATTGGCTCGGACGTTTACTTCTTCGTGCCGGTGGTGCAATTACTGTGGTGAGTCCAAGTGAATTGGCGTCAGTACAAGCACGTACCGCTAACGCTGTTCTGGCGCGCTACGGCGCAAATAGTTCAGCAAGCTGATCAGACTTTTTAACGCCTAGTTCTTTCATGAGGTGCATGAGAAGTTGTGCAGTTGCTGTGGCGTCTGACTTTGCATCGTGCACTTTGTCTCGCTCGATACCGTAGTGCTCACATAGTGCAAACAGATTATGTCGACGTGTGTTGTCGGCACCTGAGATGCGTCGAGAAAGTTCCAATGTGTCGATGTGGATTTCTACGCGGCCTTTGATGCCCACTCGTTCTGATTCGGCATGGAGAAATCCGAGATCGAATTGGGCGTTGTGGGCAGTGAAGACATTGTCTGCACTGATGTCCCAGAGTTTTTGGAGGGCTATTCGTAACGGCATTCCGTTAGAGACTTGTTCAGCTGAAATGCCGTGGATGTGTTCTGCACCGTGCTGGTATTCACTAGGGCTTTCGGGCTTGACAATGGTGTCGAATGAATCGGTTATGTCTCCGTCGCCATTAACAATGACCGCAGCTAACTGCACTATCCGATCTGATTCTGGGTTGAGGCCAGTTGTTTCGAAGTCAACGACTGCGAATGACATATTGCGCATTGTTCCTGGTGCAGTAGATAGCTCGTGCGATGTCATTGAATGCACTGTAGAGCGGGGGTGGGGCAGGGTGATGTAATCATCGAGTCACATCAACCCGCTGGTGGCGTCATTACATCGATAATGGCTTGCTTATCGAAGTAGTCACGCCAGAGAGAAATTTTCCCACCACGAATTTCGAACACGCCTGCAACAGGCAGGGTTGACCACCTTCCGTGGATCTCCACTCTGTCGTCACGTTCATTCAGCACAACGCCTGATTCCAGCGTGCCACTAGAAGTTTGACGGAGAATCTCCCAATCAATTCCGGTGCACATGCTGAAGAAACCATTCAGGGTGTCTTGAATCGCAGCTGGACCAAATGACTTACCCATTGGCACATTGTCGTACTCGAAATCATCAGTGACCATGCCAGCTGCAGTTTCAAGATCGCGTGACACGAGAAGTGAAATGAATTCCCGAATCAGTGAATCAGGTGTATGAGAAGTAGTCATGACACGATTGTGTCATGTGGGGCTACAAAAGTTCTGCTGCAAGACTGGCCACTTCACTGCGCTCACAGGCAGCAAGGGTGACATGGCCGAAACACTGCTGATCAGCAAAGGCATGAATCAACACCGCAAGGGCGTTGTTCGACTCTCCCATATAGGGCGCATCAATTTGGCTGGTGTCGCCAGTAAAGACCACCTTCGTTCCCTCGCCAATACGAGTAAGAATTGTCTTCAATGTGGTGGGTTCAAGGTTCTGGGCCTCATCCACAACCACAAATTGGCGGTGCAGAGATCGCCCGCGCAAGAAGGTGACAGATTCAAGCGTGAGTTGCGAACGAGCAGTGAGGTCTTCAATAAGGCGTTTCGCGTCGTTGCTTGAGCGTTGATCAGTCAGTGCGACAATGGCGTCGTGGATTGCCGACATCCACGGGTCAAGTTTTTCGTCTAATCCACCAGGAAGGAAACCAACGTCTGCGCGGCCTACTGGAACGAGCGGACGATAGATCGCGAGCTTTTCGTATGTGCGAGATTCAACTACTTGTTCGAGGCCAGCAGCGATCGCCATCACGGTCTTGCCGGTACCAGCGCGACCATCAAGAGCAACAACGCTGACTTCAGGATCCATCAGAAGTTCAAGCGCAAACCGTTGTTCTTTTGATCTGGCACGAAGCCCCCACGCCTCAGGCGAAGTTGTAGCAAGAAGTTCCACTGTTTCACCGGTGCTGCGAACGAGTGCTGATTGAGAGCCAGAACGGACAACAGCAAATTCATTTGTCGTGAGATGGGTTTCGGCATCAAACGCCTCTGACGGAATTTCACCGTGTTCGTACAGTGCATCAACAACCGCTGCTGACACTTCCAATGTGAACCAACCCATAGGTCGTGTGTGTGCAGATCTTCCTACTGGTTGATGCTCTGCTGCAACTAGTCCTAAATGAGCCGCCTTGATTCGCAATCCAGCATCGTTCGAAATGATCTGTGTAGGGGCTTTCAGCGATTGCCCAAGAGCCGCACCAATAATGCGATTGTCTGGGACTTCTGGGTTTAGTCCGTTCTCGATAAGAAGGTGCCTTTGAATGCCATTGACTTCAATGTGAAGTGTTGCTCCGCCAGGTTCCTGATTCAGTGGAACAGGAAGGTGAATAGAACCGCCAGCTCTGCGACGTAAATCTTCAATAGTGCGCAATGCAGTTCGTGCAGATCGCCCAACGTCATCAGCGCGACTCTTCAGTCCGTCAAGTTCTTCAACAACAGTAAGTGGGATCACAACATCGCAACCAGGGAATGAATGCAGGCAACCGGGATCTGCGATGAGAACTGAAGTGTCGAGAACGATACGAGTACGCACGCCAATGGGGTACTTCGAAGTGCTCGTCATGATGTCATCTGGTGACTCCATGTCGGCACCGATCTGCTCCGCAACATGATCGATGCCCCATCTTGCCACCACCGATTCTCATGGGTGGTGGATGCTCGGCACTATGAACAAAAAGTTCACGTCGACGTAACCTGCGTCACTCTTCAGTGCATGTACGAAATGAAAAATTGTGCTCAACATTCGACAGAGAGGGCAATTTTCGGGTGTTTTTAAAATATTTTTTAAAATATTTTTCTGCTGAGATTTCACATTTTTTGAATACTGTAAAAAATGAAAACCACATGTGTGAATCATTCAGTCGTGTGGTTCTTGCACGGTCAACGATGTCATGTCGAAGTGAAAATTATGGAGAAGATCTGTCAAGATTTAGCGTTCGTAATCTCGGGAAAGCCTTACTGCATAGGTATTTGCGAGGATTTCACATCAGTTCATTCAGCTGCATCCGATTTGTGATTTCTACGATTGGTCGTAGGGCAGTGGGCATCATTACAACGCCAATGCGCCAGTGAATACGCGACAAAGTGCTCGTACGTACTGAACACAGAAATCTCAAAAAATGAGATAGTTGCATTTGCAACTAGTCGAATGCTTGCAATTTGTTGTGAGAACGGGTCAAATTGTTTGACAACTCCGATTCCGGGGAGGAATACACAATGACAAAAGCAGAACTCATCGAAGAGGTATCAAAGGCAGCAGAGTGCTCGAAG
>CALPPK020000037.1 GCA_943325435.2 Bifidobacterium breve | reverse complement strand
CGAATCGTGCGCTCACCAACGCCGATGATCCCAAGTATCCGCATTGGTATTTTCGTCGAAACCGTGACTGTTGCCCTAGTCCCTTGAATATCAAAATTTCCAGTCAGCCCATGGGTAACTAAATACGCACGCATTGCTGAGGTGGCTAGGTCTTCGTCAATGCGAGGATTCCCTTCACGAATACCAACCATTTGTTGTCCCCCTAATCGGGCAGCATTTTGAGCAGCATCAGACATTTCCATATATGTGGAAACAACACGTCCTCCGTCGTATGCCAAACCTGCCAATGACATAGTCGCCATAACAAGGCACACAACCATCGCCGAGAGCGATCCCCGATTCCTTACATTCATCATCGCCCCGAGAAATAATCCACTACCTCTGTGGATGTTGCACGTACGGTTCGATTGGGCAATGACAAAATTCCAAGTCCCGATGAAGAAACAACACACGTGATGGAACTTGTCACTGTTTGGATACGGCCGATTTGACCTATTGAGACCATGATGTGTGCATGTTCACATGTAGAAGAACTCCCTACTAAGTCGTAATGAGCTGCAGTCACACCACGCGAAATCATTACTTGTGAATTCGATTGCGACGCAATTCGTGCACTTACATCTGCTGCACGATGTACACGGAAAGATGCATCTGTCAATCGACCAACATACACGATGAGAAGAAACAGCATCATTAGCGCCGGAACCAGAATAAGTGCTTCCACTGTTAGTGAGCCGCGCGAACCATTTCTCTTCATCTGTCTTGCTCCATAGTGAACTGCTCGCGACTGACGGTTGCAGACCTTGTGATCGAAGTTGGGAGAAAAGGAACTACGGACTGAATGGCCACTTTTACTGTGACTTGAACGGACTTACTTCCAACACTTAGTGACGGAGCTGAATACATATGAGATCCCAAGTCAGAGACCACTTGTTCCATTTCATTCAGTGCTCTCACAACGTCATTTCCTTCACTGCTTGAAAATGCTGCAATCTGTGCCCCGCGAATAGCTGCTGCATTTGCAACTTGGGCCCCATGGACAAGCGCTGTCACATGAACACCAAGAAAGAAGATTCCGAGAACCGCCGGGACGAGAAGCACCGCTTGGATGCTGGTCTCGCCCCGGTTTTGCCTCGCCTCGGAGGGCAGCATCATCCGAGGTTCAGCGAATTTGCCTTATCGCGCACTCGCGAACTGATGATTCCGCCAACGGTGATGGCAAGGGCAATCAGTGCGGCTGCCATGACGACAGTGGTTGCACTCACTTCTCCCCGTTCAATGTCTCGCTCGTGAGAAGCATCGAACCGAATGCGGTAGTACTGATATAGCTGTCGTGAAATTGACATGTTTTTCTCCTTATTTTTGAGATCTAGATAGGGCGCTATAGCGCACCCAGGGTTCCGACAAATGCCGGATAGCCGACGAGCAATATGAAGCCGAGAAAGAGAAGAACTATTGGCAGACCCATATGTTCAGTGCGCTCTTCAGCTTCGTGTTCGATACGTGCCAGGTTTCTGCCACGTAATGCCGTGGCCTTCGCTGCTAAGGACTGGCGAATACGCGCGCCGTGTTCTCCAGCTAATTGCACACTGTGAGCAACGTCTTCAAGGGATTCAACACCGGTACGTTCGCCAAGTTCTCTTAGAGAGTCCCAATATGACCCGCGGGAACTCTGCGCACGTACGAGGGCGAGACGTATTTGTTCGAAACTGAATCCATCACCAGCACCTGCTGCGGCAAGCATTGCTGTTTCTACTCCTGCACCTCCAGCCAACAGAACATTGACAAGATCCAAATAGACAGCGACTGCAAGATCCATATCCGACCGTCGAATTTGGCTCGCAGTGGCTACTCGTTTGACCGCTAAATGCCAAGAGAGAAATGGAACCGCAAGACATAAAAACATGACAGCAATGAATGGGGGCTTATTCCAAAGGAATATCCACAGAATCGTTGACGATAGGCCACACACTGTTGCAAAAATTGTGCGTTGGATTAAACGGCGAATGAAGTCAACCTCTGTAATTCCCAACAACTCCAGATCAGATACGTCTGGCAATAGACCCTTCATGATGTAACCACTGCATTACGGCCTGACAAGAACCTTGCTGGTGTTCGAATTTGAGCAATGCGTTGCAACCACCAGATAGCGAAGCCAAATGACAGTGAAATACATATTGCAACACCAATGCCCTCGACCGAAGCGAATGGTGCCAAGTAGGGGCGATTGAACAAAACCAGTCCTGCGATGAACGTTCCGACTGTTCCAGTAATGATTCGCACTGCGGAACGTGATCGGGCCCGTGAAACCCATATACGTAAATACAAGTGGCATTCTGCTCGTGCACAGTCACTTAAGTGGCCCAGTAACTGACCAAGGTCACGTGTCTGGTGCTGCGCAGTCGTAATAAGTGCCGCCACCACAAAGTCACAAGTGGGATGGGCCACATCATCTGCAAAACGTCGCAAGCCATCTTCCAATGATCCATACCGAAGGGACGCAACAAGTCGACGGACGGGAGCAGAGATAGCACGAGGTGCATGAAGCTCTGTCGCAATGATTGCTTGCTCTAGACCCGATGATGCGGAAATTGTGTCTCGAAGATTCTCAGTCCATGTAGCTACAGCTTCAACTAACGCACGCTGATCGTCTGCTTGGCGCCTTCGAACAGATTGGTCGCGAAGGGCAACACTGAATGCCATTACGCTTCCAGATCCCCGTAGTGCTGCGAGTGCGCCTCCGGCAATAACCAAGCCACTAATGATCCAAAGAATTAGCTCCACGACAATTCCCGTGCCCGTGGAAAGCCATGCCCTTCCAATTGTGTAGCTGTGGCGCCACGCAACGCCACAAACTGCGGAGTGGCGCTATTAACTGAATAGACCTCGTTAGAGACAATTGCTGTTCCATCAGCATCAACTACTTCATGAATTGAAGTTATTCGACGAACATTGTCTCGGACTTCGATATGAACCACAAAATGTATTGCACTAGCGATGAGAAGATTCACAGTCTCAGTTGGTACGCCGGTCGAAGCCATAGATACGTACGCCAATAGTTTTGGAAACACTGATCGTGCACTATCGGCGTGCAACGTGCACATTGACCCGTTATTTCCTTGGCTCATCGCAAGCAGCATGGGAAATGCTTCCCCGCCTCTTACTTCGCCCACGATCACCCGGTCTGGATCCATTCGCAACGCCATACGCGTGAGATCAGCCATAGTGATCTCGCCTTGACCTTCAATGTTGGCTGTGCGGGCTTGTAATGCATCGTGGTCAGGGTGAGCACTCTGAAAGTGATCAATACCTAGTTCATAAGCATCTTCTATGGTCACTATTCGTTCTAATGGCCCAATCTCATTGATGAGTGCACGAAGCAGAGTGGTCTTGCCCGATCCTGTTCCACCAGCGACAATTATGTTTTTTCTACTTCGAACCGCTGCAGCAAGAAAACTTCCAACTTCTGGTTCCATCATTTGTCGCTCGACAAGTTGCGAGATTGCTGAGAATTCAAAACGGTGTCGCCGGATTACAAGTGTGGGGTGAGATGAAATCTCCATGGCTGCAAACAGCCTTGAACCATCGGGTAATTGCAAATTGAGTTCCGGGTGCGCAGGATCAAAACGTTGTTCTCTGTGTCCCATGCGTGAAGCTATGCGGCGAATCAGGTTAACCAATTCAGCGTCAGTTTGAACTATCGGTGGATGTTCACGTCGCTCACCATTCCGTGTCTTTACCCAAACTGGAAAGTTGCCCCGAATGTGAATATCAGAAATCTCATCATCTTCAAGAAGTGGCTCTAGTCGACCAAGACCTAAGACTTGAGCAATTGCTTCATCGATAATCTGACGGTCATCCGGATTAGGAATTGCATCAAATCCCCAAGCATCCAATGGCCGGGCCTTTGCAAGGACGCCCGCAGCTGTTAACCGCGCCATGTGTCGTTCCTCGTCTACCGATGGGGGTAACTGATCCTCGTTATGACGACGCACGCGATCATCGGCCAGGGCTGTTGCAATTGCCCGCGCAACTTCAGGAATGGTTGGCGAGAGAACACTCATTGGTTATTCCCTCTCACAATTGAAAGATGGAGAGGACCGGAAGCAGCGATTGCAGTTGCAATACTTTCGGGTGCACGAACAGTTACAACAAACTGAGTTCCCATATCGGCAGGTGGCATAACTGACTGAACAACTGTTGTTTCCTTCAGATTGCGGACACTTCCACTTCCATCATTACTTGGCGTGACTACTACACGTACCGTGTCACCGGCAATCAATGACGGCGGGAAGTTCCCAGGCTCAACAGCAATTGCAATGAATGCTTCACCCGCCATGAGTTGAGAATTAGGTGCGGCAACTTCTGGAGAACTTGTTGCAGGTTCGCCCGGACCTACTGGGGAAGAGTTTCGACCACTGAGGAAGAGAGCCATTGTTACGCCAGCAAGAACCACCACAACTCCTATGAGAACTTCTAAACGCATACGTTTCGGTGCCAAGGCTCGACTTGGCGCTGTACCTGGTTGCGGCGCTCGTAGAACCGACAAGCGTTCGGCGATACCTGGCGCACCAGAGTTGTTGGATGCTTCTGACATCGATTTCTCCCTCAAGAATGAAACGACAACTGCCGTCGCGAGTGATGTGTGGACGGACAACATATGAAAGGAAAGAAAGATTTACCAGTCAGCTTCGAAATTCATTTTTGTGACCTATTGCAGGCCAGATGTCAACCAGGCTCAGGTGTAGTGGTTTATAGTTCTCCGCGCTCTAGGCGCGAAAAGATAGACACTGCAGTGGTTTGCAGGTCATCTCGGTCGGCAAGTTGTTGGGCTGCGCGTACTTGGCGGGCTACGCGTGGGTTTCGTACGAAGCGATCTTGGTGGCGGAGAAAGAAGTCCCAATACAGAACAGTGAACGGGCAGGCATCTTCGCCAACACGTTTCTTGCGGTCATATGCGCAACCTTTGCAATGGTCGCTCATGCGATCTACGTATGCGCCGCCACTTGCGTATGGCTTGGTAGACAACATGCCGCCATCTGCATATTGAGACATACCAATAACGTTTGGCACCATTACCCATTCGGCTGCGTCGACGTAACTGTTCCACATCCATTCCGTTAACTGCTGCGGGTTAATGCCGGCAATCAAAGAGAAGTTTCCAAGAATCATTAAGCGTTCGATGTGATGCGAGTATGAACGTTCGTTTACTCCTTGAAGAACTGACTTCATGCAAGCCATAGAAGTTTTGTCGGGGTTGGTAAACAGTTGCGGTAAATCACGCGTTGCCTCAAGTGAGTTCATCTGTGCATAGTCAGGCATCCATTGCCAGTAGCAGTTCCAAATGAATTCACGCCAACCAATAATTTGGCGAATGAATCCTTCAGCGCTGCTGATAGGGACACGGCCTGATTCAAATTCTTTACTCGCAGCTGCAACTACTTCTTCAGGTAACAACAAACCGAGGTTGAGATACGGGGAAAGTAGCGAATGCGCTAAGTGCCAATTGGAAGCGAGCATTGCATCTTCGTGTTCGCCAAACATAGGCAAAAGATTTTGCATGAAATAGTTCATGCGTTGCAGAGCTCCTGCACGTGTGGTGGCCCATTGCCCAGTTGGCTCAACTCCCCAACTGAATTGTGAAACATCTTTGAGAACTTCTGCATCAAATTCATCGAGTGCAACTGCTTCTGGTTTTGGCCAACGATCTTGGTCGTTCTTTGGCGGGCCAGAGCGATTCTCTTCATCAAAGTTCCAGCGATCTCCGAAAGGGTGGTCGCCATCCATCAAGACATTCAGTCTCTTGCGCTGGAAGCGATAGAAATCTTCCATCTTCAGAGCTTTGCGACCCTTCAGAAAATCCTTGTAGACGTCTGGATGACACAGAAACTGATTCGACTGCATTGTCTCAATGCCCAGTTTCGAGACAAGTGTGCGAGCTGCGTAACTGTTCGGCTCTGTTGCAATGATTTTTGAAGGTGCAAATTCGTCAACATGTAAGCGCAAACCTTCTTGCATTGAATCCGCAAAGCGATAGTCAACTTCAAAACCTGCATCACGCAGTTCCGCTGCGAAGCGCCTCATGGATGCGATAATGAAATGAGCACGTTGAACATGCCAACGACGCGAAGTGATCTTGGAATGGGATTCAATCATCAAAATGCGATGAGTTTTCGGCTGGGCATCACGGAGCGCACCAATTTGCCGATTCAGTTGGTCTCCAAAGACCCACACGGTGCTCTTATTCACATACCCATGATATTCGGCGTTGAACAATCTGCGAATAGTGTTCTGAATATGAGTCGTGAGGCACAGACAAAGAATGGATTTGCCCCACGAATCTGTGTCACGTGTGGAAGGCCTTTTGAGTGGAGAAAGAAATGGGCTCGGGACTGGGAGAAAGTGCTCTATTGCAGCCAGCGGTGTAGTAAAAAAGTTCAGTGAAGAATAAACGGGCTTTCCCAATTATCGGTGTTGCTGCTCTTGCTCTATGCGCCTCAGTATTCAGCAACCAGTCATATTCACAGGCTGCGCCATTACCGACTCCCTTAGCGCCAAAAATTTCAGCAGTTGAGTCGGTTAAGAAGAGCAGTAAGACCTATGACTTGCGAATCAGTGTTTC
The DNA here is from genome assembly GCA_943325435.2 of Bifidobacterium breve. The sequence continues at coordinate 1,281 of CALPPK020000037.1, read as the reverse complement.
CCTAAACAAGGGAAGTAGCAAATTACCAATACTTTCTACGCTCGTCACTGCCAACAATAAGAGTTGCAAAATACTGAGCGGCAAACAATCTTGCACGATTACTGGAATGCCAATGAGAACCCAAGTAACCATCCGTGCAGCATCACGAAACAAAAATGGAACCGGTGCATCTAGTGCTCCAGTCCGTTACACCGTTGGTTCGGCTCGATGGTCAATCGCGCCATCAACCACTCAGCCGACTAGTACATCTACAACAGTTGTTTCAACGGCAAGGGCCTACAGCAAGTTCATTCCCTCTTCCTATTCAAAAGACACGAGCCTTCCGCTGGTCGTACTTTTGCATGGTTACGGCGCCACTGGAGCACTACAAGAGAGTTACATGAAGTTTGAATCTGTTGCAGAGAAGAACAGATTCATATTGGTATATCCAGATGGCACTATTGATTCGAGTGGAAGGCGATTCTGGAATGCGACAGATGCTTGTTGTGATTTTGCCTCTGCGGTAGCGGATGACGTGTACTTACTCTCAATTCTGAAAGAGATGGAATCTAACTACTCCGTCGACCCTAAGCGTATTTATTTTGTTGGTCACTCCAATGGTGGCTTCATGTCGTATCGAATGGCATGTAAGTACCCTGATCGCATTGCAGCCATTGCCAGTCTCGCCGGCGCTTCCTTTTTTAGAGCAACCGATTGTGGAGCCAAAAGTTCTGTCAGTGTTCTTCAGGTTCATGGTACGAAGGATGAAACAATTCTTTATGAAGGTGGACAGATTCTTGGTACCTCGTACCCAAGTGCGGTCGCGTCTGCAACTCAATGGGCAACTTTTAATCAATGCACACAAAACGCCGTCACCCGTTCTACAAAGCTCGACCTAGAGCCCAACATTGCCGGAGATGAGACAGCTGTTACTGCATGGACCAACTGTCAGAATTCTTCAGAGGTAGAGCTATGGACAATGGAGAATGGCGCTCACATTCCTACGCTTAGATCCACTTTTGCGACAAAAATATGGGAATTTTTCGCGGCACATCCCAAGCCCTAAGCGAATAAATCAATCGTCAAGCCGAGAAACTCCCTACAACACCCCTTTAGTAGTGTTTGTAAGTCCCAGGTGGTCTTGTGGCAGATAGCAAGCGAGACCGTGCACGCCGCGAAACACGCCGCAGGTTTGAACAATGGGCACGTAATCCTGAATGTCACTCGAATGTCACGTCAGCTGTTCACAACGTGAAAATGGGGGCTGCGGCAAGGCGGGAGAACCCAAATGCCCCGCGCGAT
>CALPPK020000036.1 GCA_943325435.2 Bifidobacterium breve | reverse complement strand
TTAATTGTGCTTGGCGCTTCAAGACCAAGCATGTCAAGGATGGTGGGAGCGAGGTCAATTGCATGGCAGAAGTTATGGCGAAGTCCGCCCTGATCTTTCACAACACCTGGCCACGAAAGAATGAACGGATCACGAATACCACCGGAGTGAGTGTTCTGTTTGTAGCGCTTTAGTGGAGTGTTTGCAGCCATAGCCCAACCCCATGGGAAGTTGCTATGAGTATCAGGGCCACCAATATCGCCAACCTTTGCAATCTTTTCTTCGATTGATTCTGGTATCAGATTGAAAGGTCCCATTGCGTTAATGAATCCCCAGGGGCCACCTTCTTGACTAGCGCCGTTGTCGCTCATGACCATGATGACGGTGTTGTCTAACTGACCGGAGACCTCAAGTTGTTTGATAACGCGCGCCAAGTTTTCGTCAAAGTGTTCCAACATTGCGGCGTATGCAGCCATGAGACGAACAAAGAGAGGTTTTTGTTCTGCTGGCACGTCTTCCCATGGCAAGACAAAATCATTACGTGCAGGAAGTTCGGTACCTGCTGGCACAAGACCAAGTTTGATCTGGTTTGCGAGACGACGCTCACGTGCTGCATCCCAACCATCTAGGTAGTACTGCTCACAACGATCAATGATTGGAACTGGCGCTTGGTGTGGAGCATGACATGCGCCTGGTGCGAGCAACATGAACCATGGCGAGTTCGGTGCGCCAGCTGTGTGGTCTGCAAGGTAAGTGACAGCGTTGTCAACAAGATCTTCTGTGAGGTGATAGCCGGTCCAATATGTTCCCGGTGCAGTGACGTGTGAGTTGTCGCGTACTACTTCGGGACTGAACTGATCTGTTTCAGCATCAAGAAATCCGTAGAAGCGATCAAAGCCACGTGCAAGTGGCCAACCATCGAACGGGCCAGTAGGTCCAGTTTCGGTGAGTGGTGTGACATGCCATTTACCCACCATGTAATTGCGGTAACCGTGAGGGCGCAACATTTCAGCGAGTGTGCCGGCTTCTTTTGCAATCTTTCCGCGATAGCCGGGGTAACCGCTGTCGAAATTTGCAAGACATCCGACTCCGACGGAGTGGTGGTTACGACCAGTGTGAATTGCTGCACGAGTTGTAGAGCACATTGCGGTGGTGTGAAACCCTGAGAACCGTAAGCCGCGTTGTGCAATGGAGTCAATGACAGGTGTTGCGTTTTCCGAGCCGTAACAACCGAAGTCTGCAAAGCCGACATCGTCAAGCAAAACGATCAGAATGTTCGGCTTAGTGCCGTCCGTGTTATCTGACGGAAAATAGGGAGTTGATTCAGCGAGCGTGCGGCCAATGGTGCCGGGAAATCCCTGAGGGGTAGTGGGATTGAACGTCATAAAAACCTCCGTAGGTGGTGAAGCAATTGTAGTGAGGTTGCTAATGCCGTCGGAATATGTGGTGCGTTCAGAATGTAGCGATACGGCCCTGCCTGCGTCCGTGTTCGGCTGCAACGCGACGAAAGCGTGGGTCAAGTGAGTTCGGGCCCATTGCTTCAATTGCTTCAGCATCAGCGACAATCATTCGGATAGCGCTTCCAGATGCTCGGAGCTCTTCAAGTTCGGCATCAACGATGGCAGAAGGACCGCCGGTCATTGGCGCAATCACGATGACATCTGAATGTCCCGTAGCCAAATAGGCGTTCACACTGTTGCGTAAACCGCCGTCGTAATAACGACGATTATTGATGGTGACGCATGGCCACACACTTGGCACCGCACAACTTGAAGTAACGGCGTCCACAAGTGAAACGCCAGTGTCTTTTGTCCAGGTGACAAATTCTCCGGTGAGAGCGTCAATTGCAGTGAGGATTAGTGGAATGGTTGGCCAGTCGTGAGATGGAAGTCGCTTTTCAATCACGGCTCGTCGAGTTGCTTCGTCAACTGTTGTTGCTGCAAGGGCAAGGTCGCCAATGCGAACGCGTTGTTCATCAGTTGTGGTTCCACCCAATGCCATTTCACCAAAGATGGTTGCGAGAGCTTCAAGATCCAGTTGAGGTGAAATCTCATGGTGGCTTTCGGCGGTCTGTAATGCGTAGAGGTCTGCAAGGTCAGTGCCGGAAAGTATCTGGGCCCCCACAGTGGAACCAGCAGAGGTGCCCACCACAAGGTCAAGTTGGGAAATGACGTCGTGGCCGGAATCTCGTAATCCCATGAGGACTCCTGTTTCCCACGCAACACCCGTTACTCCGCCGCCCGCCAATACCAATGCATGTGTCATGCCTAATGTTTAGCCGTTGTCGAGCCAAAGGTAATTGTTGCAACTTTGTTTCGTGTGAGGCGTGGCTTGTTCTGGCTACATACACTCCATAGAGATATGGACAATCAGCCCGACGCAAGCGCACTAGAGCCCTACGCCGACGATTTGTATCAGGCTGTCGCGCGTTCGATCCCACGCTGGATAAGTACTCAAGTCGCTGAAATCGCGTCCATGAGTATTGATGAAACGACTCAGGAATTTCAAACTGCCTTGGCTGATGTAACTAAGCAAACACAACAAGTCGCAACCCAAAAATTGCTGTCATTGTTAGCCACAGATGTTGATGCCCAACAGTCAAACCCATTACATGTGCTGCGTGCATCAACGTCTTATGCCACTCAGATGTTGCAGGACTTCGGTGTTGAACCTGCACGTCGTGATGAGTATGAAGTGCGCGCTATGCCTGATGATTTGTTCTCAATCGGGCCGTTGACATGGAGAGACCTTGGTGAAGAGGTTCATGATGCAGGTATTTCTTGGGGTGCCTGGAAGGCAGCAACAATCCTGACTCGCCGACGTGCGGACGGAAGTATCCCGTCATGACATCGCGTGCTGAAGTTATTGCAGATCTGTCACTCGGCGGTATCGCTGCGTGTAATGCGTTATCAGATGTTACTGATGCATGGTTAGTGGAAATTTTCAATACGGCTACTGCCGGCGAGAAGAAACGTGACGACATAGTTCTGATTGCTGTTGGTGGTTACGGCAGACGTGAACTGGCACCACATAGTGATCTCGATATCTTGTTGGTTCATAAATCAGTAAAGAACATTGGTGATATCGCATCAAAGATGTGGTACCCAATTTGGGACGCGAGCGTCAAGCTTGGACATGCAGTCCGTACTCCAAAAGAGACCATTCAGTTGTGTTCTACAGATCTTGATACGGCCACAGCTTTAGTAACTGCTCGCGTGATTGCAGGTAACCAGAAACTCGGAAACGAACTGATTCGTGAAGCATCTTCAAGTTGGAAGAAAAATGGTCGTCAATGGCTGGTGCAATTGCATAGGCGAATCATTGAGCGTTACGCAAAGGATGGGGAAGTCGCGTTTCTTCTTGAGCCAAACCTCAAAGAAGGCCTTGGTGGTTTACGCGACATTCATGCATTGCAATGGGCAGTTGAAGCTGGGTTAGAGCTTTCATCGGATGACCGTAGGCAGTTAACTAGGTGTAATGACATTCTGCTTCGCGTGCGTGTTGCACTTCATCGTCATGTCGGTAGAGCAAGTGAAATCTTGCGACTAGAAGATCAAGGTCCGGTTGCACCGATGGCCGGATACGCCACAGATGATCTGCTGATGGCAGCAATTGCTGAAGTTGGACGTGAAGTGGCATGGATTTCTGACGAGGCATGGGCTCAACTAGACCCACCAGCTGATCGTTCTCCCATCGCGCAGCCGCTGGCGCCAGGAGTGCATCTATTGAACGGTGAAGTTCACCTTGATGATGCAGTCAATGTCGCCGATGATCCGACGTTATTGCTGCGAGTTGCGACAGCTGCAGCTCGACTTGGGGCACGTATCGATCGCGCGTCTCTCAATCGCCTTGGCGACTCGTCTCCCCAGTGGCCAGACCCGTGGCCTGCTGGAGCCAGTGATGATCTTGTTGCGCTACTTCTTGAAGGTGAAGCAGCGATACCGGTTCTTGAGTCCCTAGATCAGCGCAACTTATTGGTTCGCGTCTTGCCTGAATGGGCATCGGTGCGCAGCAAGCCTCAACGCAATGCATTTCACCGCTATACAGTCGACCGCCATTTGTGGCAGACCGTCGCTAATGCAGCGGAATTAGTGCACCGAGTAGTTCGTCCTGACTTGTTGGTGCTAGCTGCATTGTTTCATGATCTCGGTAAGGGGTACCCAGGAGATCACACTGAAGTCGGCATTGAGTTATTCGCTGAAATCGGAACCCGTATGGGAATGCCCGAATCTGATCAGCGCATCATCAGTTTGTTGATTGAGCATCATTTGTTACTTGCTGATACCGCAACGCGACGCGACTTGTCTGATGACGCGACCATCACCATGGTGGCAGGGCACTTGCAATCAACGGTTGTATTGGACCTATTGCATGCGCTTACACAAGCTGACTCATTAGCGACTGGCCCATCAGCGTGGAGCGATTGGAAAGCAGAGCTTGTAGCGCTTTTGGTTGAACGCGCACGACACGTATTGGGCGGTGGCGACATGACAGAAGTGATGTGGCGGCTTTTCCCTGATGCATCAGTTCTGGAACTTATGGCTACTGGCGATATTGCAATACGCACACAACCAGATCGTGTCACTGTTGTCAGCCCTGACAAACCCGGAACCTTTAGTCGTGTTGCTGGTGTTCTGTCTTTGTACAACATGGACGTGTTGGGTGCCGAAGCACATTCAGACGAACAGGGAATGGCTGCATCAGAGTTTCGTGTATCTAGCCAGCACGGCGACATTGATTGGGAACCGATTGAGAACAATCTCCGACTTGCGTTATCAGGTCGTCTCGCGCTTGATTCGCGACTTGCAGATCGCGCAGCAAATGCTCGGCCTCGCCGTGCAACATCTGCGTTAGCACCGGCTGCGCCGACAGTTCGTTTCGACGACTCGGCGTCATCGAACGCCACATTTCTCGAGGTGCGAGCACCAGACATGGTCGGTGTATTGCACCGCATTACAAAAGCAATCGCCGATTGCGGACTCGATATTCGTCATGCTCGAGTGTTGACCCTCGGAAATGAAGTTGTTGACTCGTTTTACGTGCGTGAACCCAACGGTGGCCGAATAAATGATGAGGCGTATAAGAATGAAATCTCGCGCGCCATTTTGCACTCTCTCGGCGAGAAGTAGTCGCTGTCCTCATACCAAGTAAGGTGAAATCTATGAGCGATGCAGAACCGCAGTATTTCACAAAGGATCTCATTCGATGGAGCGAAACTCTTGCGGCCATTGCACGTACCGGCATGGGTTTTACCCAAAGCTTGTATGAAAAAGAACGCTATGAAGAAGTACTAAAAGTGGCTGCAGATATAAAAGTTGCAGCAGACGATGCCTTAGAAATCCGTCGCGAACAAGATCACTTCGTTCAAGAGTGGATGGAATCAGTCGGTGAAGGTATTCCCGGATACGTCACTCCAAAAGTAGCCATCGGCGCAATAGTTGGAAATGAAGAAGGCAAGATTCTTCTCGTTCAACGTAAAGACAGCGGAGTGTGGCTGTATCCCACAGGATGGGCTGATGTTGGGTATTCGCCTGCAGAAGTGGCCATGAAAGAAGTAGAAGAAGAAACGGGCATCATCGCTGAACCGTTGCAACTACTCGGCGTTGTCGACGGCATGCGTATGGGTTTCTCACGTTTCGGTATGTACATGTTGTTGTTCCATCTGCGCGCAACCGGCGGGGAACTACAGGGTCACCCGTTAGAGACTGGCGATGTGGGCTGGTTTGGCCCCGATGAACTACCAACCCCAACAGCTGGAGCGCAGTGGTGGGGCGATATGGCCTTTGCGGCAATTGCTGGAGACATTAACCCTGCGACGTTTGATGCTCCGCGCGAACACATGTGGCGCGGCGATCACACTAACTAATTAGTTCGTACCCTGATCGCGCAAGAACTGTTCGACTTCATCAACTAACAAGTGCGCGTTGTTTTCAGAATCTTCTTCACCGTCATTGCCGAATTCGAATTCAAGTTGCGGCGAATCTTCCTGATCAAAAATATCGTCGCCCATTGAGTCAAGACGTTCCACATATTCACGAAGGTCGTCATCATCTTCGATGAGCTCATTCACTTTGTTGTCGTACGCAACAACGAAGTTGTGCAATGCGGAAAGTGGAGCAGGTGTGCCGATAATTTCGCCGGCACGCGCCATAAGTGCACTTGCTGCCTTAGGTGAAGGAATCTGAGATGCATATGCAGGTACAGCAGCCCACAACGAAGCCGATGGAATAGATGCTTGCGAACATGCATCGTGCAAGACGCCGACAATGCCGGTTGGTCCTTCGTAACGCGAACGCTGAAGATCAAATCTGTCAATAGTTGGTTGATCGTTAGCGGTGCCCATGACTCGAACTTCACGTGAGTGGGGGACATCAGCAAGTAATGCTCCAAGCGACAACACCATTGATGCTTCAAAACGAGCAGCAACACTGACGATCTGTTCAGTAAACAAACGCCATTTCAAACTTGGCTCTGGTCCGAGAATAAGAATGACATCTGCGCCTGGAGTGCTTGCATGCCACATGCTGACCTTTGGCCACACGATGGTGCGGTTGACTCCGTCAAGCAAACGAACAGAAGGGCGAATTGTCGCAAAGTCAGTGAATTCTTCTGGATCAATTTCAGCAAGGGGTTCAGCATTCCATGCATCGATGAGAGTGCGAACTGCTGTGCTTGAGGCGTCGGCCGCATCGTTCCAGCCGCTAAACGCCGCAATGACGGCAGGGCTGCGAAGTGTTGGTTGCGATAACCAGCGGACGTGATCTGAAGCCGTCATTCCTTCAAAATCTATCGCCGAAAATAGCCAGAGATTTCACTAATTGGCTGCATCTGCCAGATCATGCGGACCAGCTGCCGGATAGCCCTTTTTCTCGCGAATTGCGGCTCCCCATGGCTTCAAAATGGCGATTAATTCGTCGATATCTGCGCCAAGCTCACGTACGACACATTCCATTTGTTTGTCAGTGTTTTGTTCCACCAACTCGCGTTGAGCACGGCCCTCAGCGGTGAGGGTTCCGTCATCCGTAATGAGACGGTCTCGCAACAAGCGGTCAATTGCGTCGTCGTAATCTGCTTCATCCCATCCGCGACTTCTGCTGTATGTCTTGATGGGCATTCCCCAGAACAGTTCACTGAGAACCCCAATTTCGCAAGCAGTGAAACCAGCACTGATCCATGCCGCGGTATGGCTATCGCCTCGATACTCACGCAACATGTCACCTAATCGCCACACATCTCCGACAACTGAACCTGGCATCGCAAGCGAACTCATGCCAGCAAAAAGCGCACGACCTTCAGGACGCAAAACTTCATTTGCACGCGCGAGCAATGAACGCGCACGAGATGCGCCATCCGGATTTTCACCAATGATGCGATGCAATTGCCCAATTGCGCCGTCATCTCGTGCCGCACAAATTGTTGCTGCATCCGTAAGAGTCCAACCGTATGCAACAGATGGCAACACAACTTCTGGTTTGAACACCGCAAATGCTGCAGCCACTACATGTCCTGGCACCTGCCCCATAACCGACCCACGGCTAGTGAAGTACGCAGGCCCGTCTGGTGCCATCACGCCATTTAGTTCACGCGGGCTCGCCCCAAAACCTAATTTCTGATAGTTGCTATGGCATTCGGGCGAGAAGTACACCTGACCTTTAACTGGTTCAAGAACCCCTGCCAATACTCGAGAAACATGCGTGGAATCCATGTCCGAAGAATAACTACTTCCTGATGTCGCCCGATTACTGGGGCAAATGTGGCAAGGTGGGTATATGTCCGTTGTTGTTGAACAAGCCACTATTGCAAATGCTGAATTGATTGACGCTTTCAACCGTCTCATTCCACAACTGTCAACCTCCAACAAGCCTCCGACCCAAGAGCAATTAGCCGAGATCATTGCGTCACCGTCCACGATCCTGTTCATCGCTCGACA
>CALPPK020000035.1 GCA_943325435.2 Bifidobacterium breve | reverse complement strand
TTGCAGAGCCAATTGCTGCCATTATTGATGCAGTGAAGTCAACTCTCGATCGCACGCCACCAGAATTGGCAGCAGACATTATGGATCGTGGTATCTATTTGTCGGGTGGTGGCGCATTGCTGTCCGGTATGACACAGCGCGTGACTCACGAAACAGGAATGCCGTGCTACATAGCTCCCGATCCGTTGTATGCGGTCGCTATCGGTTCAGGCCGTGCGCTTGAAAACATCGAGGCGATGCGCGGAATGATGTCCTTCCCAGGACTCGACCAGCTGTAGTACTAATCCCGTGGCGGACTTATCCTTCACGCGTCGTCGGGCGATTCTCCTGCTGTCGCTTACCTCTGTGATTCTGATCACGATGGACCTTCGTGGAAGCTCCATCATCAATTTCACTCGGTCTGCTTTTGGCGTGGTGTTTCGCCCAATTGAGAGTGCAACAAAAGTTGTCACACGGCCGATTGGCAACGCATGGAATGGCATAACTCATTACAACGATGTTGTAGAGGAAAATCACCGTCTTAATGACCTTGTTGCCTTCAACGAAGGTTCAACTATCTCAGCCATTGCAAGCGTGCGTGAAGCCCAAGAACTGTTGTCATTGAATGGGTTGCCCACACTTGCAGGTATTGCATCCTGTACTGCTCAAGTGGTGGGGCAGTCGCCGTCGAACTTCACGCAAACTGTTGAAATTAACCGTGGTTCCGAATGTGGCTTGAAAGTGGGAATGCCTGTTCTCAACGCTGCCGGAATGATTGGCAAGATCACTGACGTTTATAACAAGCGATCTGTTGTGATGTTGCTCACAGACCCTGGTTATTCACTGGCCGTGAAAGTGGTGAATATTCCGGCACCAACTACAACGACAACAGCGGCACCGGGAACGCCAGTAGGCGACACCACCACAACCACGTCGACGACTACTACGACCACGTTGCCGCGGGTCACCACCACAACAGGTATTCCTGGATTTGTTCCAGGGGTGACTGTTGCAACTTCCTCAACCCTTGCACCATTGCCTGGTGAAGTGACTGTGCCGGCCGGAGATGTAGGGCCGAATCAGCCCGGTAAATCAACGAGTTCAGAGATAACTGTTCCGGCAGGTCTTGATGTTCCGTTGCGTGAAACCGGAGCTTTAGAGGGCAGAGGAATCTCGCGAACTCCTATTGTTCGATTTGTAGAAAATCAACCACGATTTGGTTCGGTGCGTATTGGTTCTCCAATCATTTCTGCTGGTGGAGCAACATCACTAGCGCCACCGGACATTGTCATTGGGTCTGTGAGCCGTGTGGTCAATAGGACAGGAACGCTTGGTCCGATTCTTGAAGTTACGTTGGCTGCAAACCTGAAAAACTTGAACTTTGTCCGCATCTTGTTGTACCAACCATCGTCTGAACGCGTTGTAGCGCCATGATCGAAAGAGTGTTGTTGTTTGCAGAGAATCGCTATGCGCGTTTAGTTCTTGTTGGTCTAATGGTGTTGGCGCTTCAAACGACGGTGTTTAACGACATGAGGCCATTCGGCGTGTGCCTACAAGTCATGGTGTTGCTAGCGGCATCTGCTGGCCTTGCTCGCGGATCTGATGTTGGTGCAATTGCCGGATTCATTATTGGGTTGTTGTATGACCTGGTTTTGACCACACCGATGGGCTTGTGTGCTGCAGTTTTTGCAATCGTTGGTTATCTCGCGGGTGTTGGGCAGTCATTGGTGTATGAGCCGACGTGGTGGACACGAATGTTGCTTGGCTCAGTTGCCAGTGCCATCGGCATGATATTGCTTCCGATCGCGTCCACCATTACGGGTGCTACTGGAATTCTGAACGCACGTGTTCTATTTGTTGCCCTAATCGTTGGTCTGTTTAATGCAGTGCTCAGTATTCCGGCCGAGAGACTATGTCGATGGGCACTCACTGAACCGGTGGCTGTTCGCTAATGCCGCGCGAAAGCAGAATGTCGCGATTGGCGATTCTTGCGACCGTCGCGATGTTGCTCGGTTCGTTGCTGACCGTTCGGTTGTGGTTCCTGCAAGCAGTCGATGCGCCAGGTCTAGAACAGCGCGTTCAAGAAGTGCGGACGCGTACTGTGAAATTGACGTCAGAGCGCGGCCGTATTTTTGACATTAAGGGTCGAATTATGGCTGACAACGAACGGTTACTCACGATTACCCTCGACAGAGCTGTTATTTCAGGCCCGTTAGCGCGCCAACAAATGTGGAATCGTTTATCGGGTGCTCTCAATATGTCCGTAGAGGAATTGGAAGACCGTTATGTGTCTAAGAGGTACAACCAACTTCAGCCGGTGCCGCTGAAAGAAGATGTTTCAGAAGATTTAGCAATATTCCTGCGGGAACGCTCTGAGGATTATCCGGGGATTGACATCATTGAGACGTGGCGTCGCGAATACCCGTATGCACCCATGGCAAGTCATGTCCTCGGGTTTCTCGGCGCGATACGCGCGGAAGAAACCACGTACTACAAGAATCTTGGGTACGACCCGGACGCTCGCGTTGGGCAATTCGGTGTTGAACAAACCTATGAGTCGACCCTGCGCGGTAAGTCGGGTTATGTGAAATACGAGGTGGACTCGCGTGGTCGAATACTTCGGTTAATCGAACGCAAAGAACCAATTCCCGGCAATGACCTTCAGTTGTCAATCAATCTGGATATTCAGCAATTTACGGAACAAGCACTTCAGACCGAATTAATGGTGCGTCGACGTACGGAGGCTCCGACAGTGCTGTCTTTTGGACAACCAGACCCTGCATACCCTGAGATCACGTATTACAAAGCACCAGCTGGCTCTACTGTTGTGTTGAATCATGAAACAGGTGAGGTGGTTGCGATGGCAAGCTATCCGAACTTTGATAACCGCTGGTTTAACGCAGGAATCTCTTCTGAGAAGTTTGGCGAATTGTTTCCGGTAACAAAGGACCCTGACCAATCAATCTTGGTAAATCGCGCAATTTCTGGCCGCTATAACTTGGGTTCTGCTTTCAAACCATTTGTGGCATTTGCAGCTCTGAACACTGGCCAATTAGCTGGCGGAACTAAGTACACATTGAAAGACGAAGGAACGTACAAACTGGAGAGCATTCCTAAGGAACGCTGTCAGTTGAACGTTAAGTGTGTTTTCAAGAACGCTGTATGTGGAAATGGTGCGCCATGTAAATACGGTCGTATCAATGTTGTAACCGCACTCGCTGTTTCATCTGACGTTTTCTTTTACAAGATTGGCGAACAGATCTTCACTCAACGTGGAAACAAGCCTGTACTTGAAGAGCAAGTTCGCTTGTTCGGGTTCGGTTCCCCAACAGAGATAGATCTGCCTTATGAATTCATTGGGACAATTCCGAGTAAATCTCTGAAGCAACGTCTTGCCGCGAGTGGTGCTATTGCGAAAGAAGAGGGTAGGGGCTTCTACGTCGGAGACAATGTTCAGTTTTCAATTGGTCAAGGTCTGTTGTCTGCATCACCCCTGCAGTTGGCCGTTGCGTACGGAACCCTGGCGAACGGTGGTTATGTGATGAGGCCACGAGTTGTGCATGCGATCTTGGCGCCTGGCACTCCGAACGGAAAATCAGGTCGTGTGGACCTTACGAAGAGCACGGTGTTGCAGAGTTTCGCTGAACCACAAGTTGTTCGCGATATTGGGGCTCGACCTGAAATCGTTGAGCCTATTGTTCAGGGATTGACCCGCGTTATCAATGGTCCCGGTGTTCGTTCCGATATCTACCACTCAACTACTGGCGAAAAATTGTTCCGCTCGTACCCTAAAAAGTCACTGCCAATTGCGGGAAAGACCGGCACTGCGCAAGGTGCTGGAAATCTTCCGTGGAATGACTCGTCTGTCTTTGGCTCGTTTAGTAAAGACCCGAAGCAGCCGTACTCGGTTGTTGCATATTTGGAAAAGTGTGGGTACGGGTCACGAGCTGCAGCACCGGTTGTGAAGTGTGTGTACACCGCACTCGCTGGGAAAACGACTGTAGCTAAGGCAGTTCCGGCTGATCCGTTAGACACCGCTAGTTACGCGGTGGCGTCGCCTCAGTTATTGCCGAACCCTTTATGTCTGGTCGGCGTTGGTTCTTCGGTGCGTGACTAATGAGCAGAACATTGTTTACACGTCGGCCTGACTCTGGCTTGGGCAATATCAAGAGAGGTTTTGCGGCCCCAACCCGAAATATCGATTGGATTCTGATGTCAGCTGTTGCTGCTTTAACAATCATTGGTGCCTTCGCCATTTATTCTGCGACTCGAATGAAATTGATGAATCGTGGTGTGGATCCTTTTCAAACCGTTCAACGACAGATTGTGTTCGTCTTGATTGCCATCGTTGTCATGGTGGTCGTCATGTGGATTGACTATGTGCAATTGCGAGGCAATGCTGAAATGTTTTATGCCATCACGTTGCTATTGCTGGTTTTGGTTTTCGTTGCAGGTTCCGTAACAGGCGGTGCCCGACTGTCCTTCGATATCGGACCAATTGCGGTTCAGCCGTCGGAGTTGGCAAAGGCAACATCACTGCTATTTTTGTGCGGGTTTTTGTCTGAAGAAGATGGGGAAGACCTTCCGTATGAGCGTTTCATTCAAGCTCTCTTCATCATTGGTGTTCCGGTCTTTCTCGTAGGCATCGAACCTGACCTCGGTTCAGCATCTGTGCTCGTCGCTTCAGCAATGGGTGTGTTGCTCGTGGCGGGGGCTCGTCTTCGGTACATCGCCTTGATTACATCTATTGCGGTTTTCTCTGCTGTTGGGGGAGTGATCTCTGGGCTGGTCAAGGATTACCAGTTGCGTCGAATCACGGGATTCTTGAATCAGAACTCTGATTCGGCCAGTCTGCAGCAGCTCATTCTGCAAGTTCGTTTTGCCAAGCGTGCAGTATCAACTGGTGGCTTCTGGGGCAAGGGATACCTGTCTGGGCCGCTGACCAATGGCTCGTTTATTCCGGTGCAATCAACCGACTTCATCTTCTCGGCAATTGGTGAGCAGTTCGGCATGTTGGGCGGGGGCATAGTACTTGGGTTATTTGGCGTGGTCCTATGGCGGATCTATCGGACAGCGCAGCTGTGCCAGGACCGTTTAGGCACCTTGCTCTGTGCCGGAGTCTTCACCATAATTTTGTGGCAGGGGTTCCAGAACATCGGTATGACAATGGGTATCACGCCTGTTTCGGGGGTGCCATTGCCCTTTGTTTCCTATGGCGGGTCCCACACGGTGGCCTTTGCCATCATGATTGGCATGGTCCAAAGCGTTCATATGCGGCGCTTCAGGTAACTAACGGGGCTATCCTTAGAAATGGCCGAGGATCGGTTGCGCCACCTATGGCAGCAGCCAGATCCGCATGGCGCGCTTGTTTGCGCGACGTGAGAAGGGAATTTCATGGACACGAACGGTTCTGCCGATAAATCGACAGCCGATTACACAGAGCAGCGAAGCACGCAAGGCGAGGGCCAGTCAGGTCCGAAGAAGCGCCGTCGTGGTTCTCGTGGCGGGAAAAATCGCACCAAGTCAGCTGATGGATCTGCCAGTGCAGAAACAGCTCCAAAGGGCCCAGGTGCGCGTCCCGCAGGCCAGATAGCTGACCCGAATCGCAAACCACAGATTGGTGACACCCGTCCGTCGGCTGCACCAGCACCAGCAGCCAGTTCAAATGGCGAGTCATCTGGCAACAAGAAGCGCCGTCGCGGCGGTCGAGGTAAATCTCGTTCCGGTGGCGGACCAGCGTTGCGCGGACCAGAGGTGGACGCTGAAATCATCGAACGCCGCAAAGGCCGTGAGCGCAATGGTCGTCCGGTTGGCCGTTACCAAATGTGTGTGCAGGTTCGAGACGGAGTCACCCAGGTTGCTGTCATGGAAGGCCGCAGCCTGATGGAGCATTACGTCAGTCGTCCGGCAGATGATGTCGGTCAGATTCACGGAAACATCTACCACGGTCGCGTGCAAAACGTTCTTCCCGGAATGGAAGCAGCATTTGTTGATATCTCAACACCAAAGAACGCTGTGTTGTATCGCGGTGACGTGCAGTACGACCCAGAAGACGTTGAAACGAAAGACACTGCTCGCATCGAGCACATCCTTCGTTCCCGTCAAATGATTCTGTGCCAAGTCACGAAAAATCCAATTGGCGCAAAAGGTGCTCGTCTGACGCAGGAAGTTTCTCTTCCTGGCCGATTCGTGGTGTTGATTCCCAATTCAAAGACATACGGCATCTCAAAGCGTCTTGCTGATACAGAACGTCGTCGTCTTCGCCACATTCTTGATCGTGTGAAACCAGCACATCACGGCGTCATTGTTCGTACTGCTGCAGAACATGCAACAGAGCATGAACTCACTGCCGATATGACTCGTTTGCTTGAAGAGTGGGCCAAGATTGAAGAAGCAGCTGCTAAGTCAACTGGTCCTGAATTGTTATATCGCGAACCAGAACTTGCAGTCCGCACCATTCGCGAAGAGTTCAATGCTGAATATCGCAGCGTCCTTATCGACGACTGGGCTTTATACGAAGAAGTTCATGGTTACGTATCTGCTTTCAACCCAGAACTTGCAGATCGCATTGAATTCTTCGACAGAGAAGTTGAACCGATTTCTTTGTTCGAGACGCAACATATTCACGAGCAATTGCACAAGGCTCTTGATCGCAAGGTGTGGTTGCCATCTGGTGGCTCGTTGATTATCGAGCACACGGAAGCCCTCACGGTTATCGACGTAAACACCGGCAAAAACGTCGGTACTTCAAACCTTGAACAAACGGTTTTCCAGAACAACTTGGAAGCAGCCGAAGAAGTGGCGCGTCAGTTACGTCTTCGCGATATCGGTGGAATCATTGTTATTGACTTCATCGACATGGAGATCAAAGACAACCGTCGCAAGGTCATCGATTCGTTCCGCCAAGCCCTCAGTCGAGACAAGACCCGAACCCAGGTCTTTGATATTTCTGAACTAGGTCTCGTCGAGATGACTCGTAAACGAATCGGGGAGGGCCTGTCCACGGCCTTTGCCATCGAGTGCCCAGAATGTGCTGGCCTCGGATTCAAGGTCGATTTCGGCCTTCTCAACTAAGAAATTTCTCCAATCCCCCTAAAACATCGGTTCGGCGATTGTCGTAACCCCAACCCGCAGATAGGTTTAAACCCGCTATGTACGCAGTAATCGCCTCAGGTGGCAAACAAGAAAAAGTCTCTCAGGGCCAAAAGGTCCAGCTTGAGCTCTTGCACGTCGAAGACGGTACCGAGGTCTCCCTCATACCCGTTCTCCTTGTTGACGGCACCACGGTGCTCTCAACTCCAGACCAGTTGAAGGGCGCATCCGTCAAAGGACGCGTCATCGGTACCGAAAAGGGAGTGAAGATCAACGGCTTCACATACAAAAAGCGCACCAATCAGCGTCGTCGCTTTGGTCACCGCCAGCAATATTCTCTTGTTGAAATCACATCCATCGCGAAAGGCTGATCAACCATGTCAAAGACTAAAGGCGGCGGTTCTACACGTAACGGCCGCGACTCAAATGCACAACGACTTGGCGTAAAGGTGTTCGACGGAACACTTATCACTGCAGGCACAATTCTTATTCGTCAACGCGGCACTCGTACCCATCCAGGTAAGAATGTCGGCATTGGTAAAGACGACACATTGTTCGCAATGGTCAATGGAAACGTAAAGTTTGGCGAGCGTAAAGGCCGCAAAATTGTTGACGTTCTTCCTATTGAGCCAGCTGCTGAATAACCAAGACCTACATATTTTTCAAAAGGCACACCTTCGGGTGTGCCTTTTGCGTTTCTGGAATCTATTTGTCTGACAACAAGGTGTCGATGCCTTGCGGCAATTTGTCTGCTGGGTAATCAAGAAGGGTGACAGCTTGGCGACAAGCAAAGCGGTCGGTCATGCCGCCAACGTATGAGACGGCTTCGGTGATTGCAG
>CALPPK020000034.1 GCA_943325435.2 Bifidobacterium breve | reverse complement strand
TTTGGTCAGCGGAATAGGTTTGACAGAAACAACCACAGAGGATCCCGACACATATGACTGAACTCGCCCGTAGAAATCAGCCACTGTCGGCGAATCACCTGCAGTTGGCACGAATGTCACTTCAAATATCTTCTCAAGATTCGCCGCGAGCAAGTCTTCCTTCAAGACCCCACCGTCGTACAGTCCGACTTGGACTGTGTAGTAATTCATATCTGCAACACGACACACGGTCAGCGCATACGTACTTCCCGATGCGTTAACTGCTGTAGATACGCCGTCAACCTTTAGTGTCGCCGTCACCACGGTTCCGGAATTACAGATTCCCGCTTGTGAATCAGCTGTAGCGGGCGCCATCCCAACAAACCCAGCGAGAGAAAATGTTGCTATGACAACAAGGAAACGATTGACAAATCTGCTCATGTCCGAGCTCCTTAGTGGACAAGGATTTTGTCCTCATTGCTGACAGTAGTTCGCACAATCCAGATAGGCATCACTAACTTGCAACTGTCAAAAACTCAATGATGGCTGTACATTTGTATCCATTAGCGAGATCAAGATTCTTCTCTTTTACAAGTTCACACCATTAGTGGACCCTAACGCCATACGTCTGTGGCAGCGCACACTCTGCGAGAGTTTGGGACTTAAAGGTCGCATTATTATTTCAAAACACGGGATCAACGGAACCGTTGGTGGTGAACTTGAAGCCATCAAGAGTTACCGTCGCATCACACGCGAATACCCCGGCTTTCACAACATCGATTGGAAATGGTCAGACGGTATTGGTGAAGACTTCCCTCGCCTTGCAGTGCGCGTGCGAGATGAAATTGTCACCTTTGGTGTTCCGGAAGAAATAGTTGTTGACGAGACTGGAGTAGTCGGTGGAGGCATTCACCTGAAGCCTCATGAGGTCCATGCTTTAGTTGAACAACACGGCGGTGATGTTGCATTCTTCGACGGACGCAATGCTTTCGAAGCAAAGATTGGCAAGTTTCGCGATGCCATTGTTCCTGACACACGCACAACCCCTGACTTTGTGCGAGAGCTCGAGAGCGGAAAATACGATCATTTGAAGAACAAGCCCGTTGTTACCTATTGCACTGGCGGCATCCGATGCGAAGTCCTATCGCTACTGATGAAGAATCGTGGCTTCAACCAGGTGTACCAAATGGACGGCGGAGTTGTTCGTTACGGCGAGACATTCAAAGATGACGGCCTATGGGAGGGATCGCTCTACGTGTTTGACCGTCGCCTAATGGTTGACTTCAGTAAAGATGCCAAAGTGCTCGGAGTGTGCCAAACATGTTCAGGTCCGTCGAATCAGTTCTATAACTGTGACGTGCCAACGTGTCGAGTCCGCATCATCTTCTGCCAAGACTGCGTAGACGCCTCTGAGGGCATCTTGTGCCCCGACTGCCGAGCAAACACGTAGACCTATAGAGGCGACGCAGGGAATCGAACCCTGGTACAGGGCTTTGCAGGCCCTTGCCTAAACCACTCGGCCACGTCGCCAGTTGAGGTGCATGCACCACGACTCTGCAATGTTATCGGCGAGATTGGGTCGCCACCCCTCCCGCTAGCCCTTACGGACAGCGTGAAAAATCGTGCGGGTACCGCTTGAAAGCAACATCTTTGACTTCACGGTGAAGCGCTCGTTCAAAAGTCGCTCAAATTCATCCAGGTTGAAGTCGTCGTGAATACCGTCGCGCTTGTTTGTTAGCAATTTGCGAACCATTGGGTCATCGGCGTGCGGCATTTCAATAATGAGTTCTGGCGTGAGATCACGAAACATGTCGAGCTGAGACGCAAGTGGCACATGAAAAGTAATTGCCATGTGGTGAATAACAGCAAGAGCCATGACAATGTCTGGTTTCCCACGATTGAAAATGCCTGGACGCTCTTGTCCACGCCAGCCAACTCCGCCACCAGAATCTGTGAGGTCAACATACAGAGGAAGAATCTTTTCGTTCTTCTCTGCCTTCAACGTGTTGTACAAACGGTCAATAACGAGTGGGTCGGCATCCATGGCTACTACGTAGTCAGAGTGAGCAGATGCGATGCGACTGAATACGCCATCGTTGCAACCGATATCCCACACTTGTTTGCGTGGAGCAGATGCAACAGCGTCGCGAACGAACTTCTGCTTTTCGTCGAGGCTTGATTCGATGTAATGACCGCGTTCTGAATATTCAGACCAGGTCGACTTCTTGTCGCCAAGATTGATACCGGAGACAATGCTTTCCAGCTTCTTCATGGTGGCATCAAGTACTTGTGCGTTCAGACCTGATTTTGCTGCTTGCTTCTTCATGTCTACGTTTGAATCGGCGTAACGCTTTTGTGCGGCTGCATGGAGCACAACGTGAGTAAGACGACCCTTACGTGGGCGACGAATGCTCGCAGGTAGCAATTTGCGCATCGTGTCAATTGAGATTCCGTTAACGGATCCGCGAAGCATCTGCTGAAAGCCAACACCGAGGTACCCCTGCAGCATCAATGGATACAGAAACAATTCACAGAACTGCTGATATCCGTACCAGGGGTCACCCTTTTTACGAACTTCAAAAGAACCAGCATCAATGAACTGCG
This sequence comes from Bifidobacterium breve, assembly GCA_943325435.2. The sequence continues at coordinate 5,578 of CALPPK020000034.1, read as the reverse complement.
CACGTGAACCTAAGAATTGAATGTTGTACGGCGTTGCATCTTTAACTCCAACGCCGTCAACCAGAGCAGCGCGGGTGAGCTTGAGTTGCAACAACGCTGCATCTTGCAGCATGGAAAATGTCCACTCGTATGGATACGAAATAAACGGAACCAACGGATGCGTCATTGCAGAGACCCACGGCGCACTGAGACCAACAGACGCAGGATCAACAATGGTGGACTCAATGAGATCGCCAGATTCAAGCGCACGCTGAATCGACTTTTTCTTCCAGACCTTGTCGATATCTGAAGCGCCCATCTCCGTGAACGCTCTGACAACCTTGCCGTCCCCGACAAACACCTTGCTTAGAGGGTCACGAAAAGAGCCTGGATCTTGAAGAATGCTCGACATGGGTTAGTCGTGAGCTGAGGCGGTGTCGTCCTCGTCCGAGGATTCGAAATCTGGCATTGGCTTGCCAGTGATTTTTGACTTGATGCGAGCTGACCACATCTTGACTGCGACACCGAGTCCAGCCACACCACCAGCGATGGCGGTGATAATCATGCTGCCGGTTGCGGCGTCTAAGTAAGAGAACATGGGGTCAAGGCTACCCGACTGGCCCACTTCCTGACTGAACCATCGCAATGTCCCCTGATTTAGAGGCTCTGACTCGTTATCATCGGCAGGTGCCCCAAAAGCCAGACACCAATGCAATCACAGCCGGCCGAGATGATTCTCGGTCCCTGTCGCCTGCTATTTGGCCAAATTCCGTGTGGGAATCAGACAGCCTGGCCGATGCCACCAAACGCGCCACTGGTCTACGGTCTGAAACTTTCTACTCTCGGTTTTCAAACCCCACTGTTGTCCAGTTTGAGAACGCGGTCGCTCAACTTGAAGGAGCTGATTCCGCACTTGCTTTTGGCTCCGGCATGGGAGCCATAGCTTCGGTCATCTTGTCGTTCTGTGGCAACGGATCTCACATTGTCGCGCAGAACAATCTGTACGGTGCCACCTTGTCTTTCTTGCAAGGACCATGTGCCCGTTTCGGAATTGAGACAACGTTTGTTGATCCGACAGTTCCTGGTTCGTTTACCGCTGCGGTTGTTCCCGGCAAAACAATGTTGGTAATCGCCGAGACTCCTTCTAACCCGCGACTTGCGATTACAAACCTTGCTGAACTTGGGGCGATTCGTGGTCCGTTCACTGTTGTTGATTCCACACTTGCAACACCAATGGGGCAACGCCCACTCGATTTCGGAATAGACATCGTGTTGCATTCGGCCACTAAAGGAATTGACGGACACAACGACGCACTGCTCGGAGTAATTGCGGGCGAGAAAGACCTTATTGATTCGGTCTGGGGATACGCAGTGATGCATGGTGCAGTTGCCTCGCCGTACGACGCAGCAAATGGCCTTCGCGGAATACGCACATTAGGAGTTCGTACAGAACGACAGAACCAAAGCGCGCTCATACTTGCCCGCTCTTTAGAGGGTCACGCCAAAGTTCTCTCTGTGTCGCACCCATTCTTGGAATCACACCCGCAACACGCGTTAGCTCGCGAGCAAATGAGACTCGGCGGAACAGTCATGGCAGTCGAAGTCGTGGGTGGCTTCGAGGCGTGCCAGTCCCTTGTTTCACAACTACAAGTAGTTCGTATTGCTACATCTTTTGGCGGGCCTGAAACCTTGGTGTGTCATCCAGCAACCAGTACACATGTCGGACTCTCACCAGAGGCCCTGACCACCATGGGCGTCACTGATGGACTTTTACGTTTCTCAATTGGTCTCGAAGATGCTGATGATCTTGTCGACGATATTCACCGCGCTTTAGCTACGGCTTAATTGTTACGCGTTCTTTGGTAGACGCGGAATAAACATGCTGGTACGTGCTGCGTACTCTGCATAGCCTTCACGGCGCTTGTTTAATGAGCGTTCCAACATTGGGACACCTGAAACCTTGAGCAATAAAAATGTCATAACTACAGGACCAATGAATCCGATGATTCCACTTCCTGTTTCGGCACCAACTATTCCAATTCCCCACCACAACAGAGCGTTACCGAAGTAGTTCGGGTGGCGAGTGAGGCTCCATAAGCCCGTCTGCATCACCTTGCCGGCGTTTGAAGAATCCCGTTTAAAACGAGCCAATTGCCAGTCCCCGACAGCTTCAAATAAAAACCCAACAGCCCACACCATGATTCCGATTACGGCAATCGGGCCTACACCAGGAGTGGAATCAGAATTGCCGAACATCACCGGCAACGAAACTATAAACATCAAAGCGCCTTGTAGTCCGAAAACAGTAACCAAACTGACCAATCCGAACTTCGCGCCCTTCTTCTTGCGCATTGCTTTGTAACGCCAGTCCTCGCCGTGTCCCAGATTGCGCTTAGCCAGATAACTGCCGAGACGTACGCCCCACAGGCCAACCATAAAAGCAAGCAATGCCTGTCGCGTTGAATCGCCATCGATGGTGAGCGCAAGAACCCACGAGGTGACTGCAAAACCAAGACCCCACACGATGTCAACAATGGATGCGTTCTTGATTGCCAAACTCAACAACCACGTTGCAACCATGATGGCCACGATTGTTATCGCTGCTACTGCCATTGCATTACCCATAAACAACACTCCGATTGCTATTTGTGTCTATTTCTAATTGTCGACCGACTGCGTTGTCCATCTCGACCCATTTTGCATCAAGCCACGCCACAAATGCATCACCAGATGGAATGAGTGCACGTGGAATCTCTTCTACATGAACATGCACCTTCGCCTTTGTTCGACCCAAGTGACTCAATATTCCAGAAAATGTATCGAGTCCGTCAAAACCGCTGTGCCACATAACAAGAAGGTTCGCCTCTGGAACTGCTGTCAGTAAAGCGTTCGCTCCGGCTGGCTTCGGTGGTATCAAGTACTGCAAACCGGCAAGAGTCTCTGCTCGTTCGGGAGAACGCACACGCAACTTCTCGAGGGCGCGAGCTCGTTTCTTCGCACTAGCTCTACTTCCTTCAGGAAAAATGACCGCGCAGTCCTTCACACCCAACCCCGCAGCCATCTGCTCAATACCTTGAAGCTCGCCTGCAATATTCGAAGACTCTCTGTCAACGAAATAATTCGGTAAACGATGTCCGAGAATGTCAAGACACGGATCCATCTTGAGTTCCTTCTTCAGCACGAATCGTGGACGAAGCCCAACATGCGAAGCAACTACCCAAGAACTCATAATCGAATCAGCAAGACTCGCATGACGACCAAGTGCGATGAATGGTCCGGCACCTACATGTTCTGCACCCTCGACTGTTATCTGTAGCCCTACCGTGAAACCAAGTGCCTGAATAAGACTGCGGCACCACCACGTTTGGATGGCGTAATGCGCCGACACGTTACGACCGCGTTTGGTGAAAAACAGAAACAAAGCAAGGACTAGACCAGTCGTTTCTAGCCACGCCCAACAGGTCGCAAATGCGATGAGACGCGAAATTGGGAACCGCCAACGCCCGCGAACGGCATCAACCAACATGGTGAGAACTGCCCAGACGGGGAAGGTGACGGTGAGAGCAATTGCTAGGAAAAAGACCCCAAGGCCCGTGATGGGGCGGCGTACCCAACTGGATTTCATATGGGAACCCTATTCCTCCACGCGTGCTCGGCACGGAACCCAAGAACTTTATGGCTTTTAGTTTTACTTTTCGTATAAGTTGGTCCCAATGACTGACGTAGCCGACCAAACCACACGCGTCTCTTTTCGGGTCAATGGCCAGGACGTATCGGTCGCCTCTGACCATCCGCATCTGCTCGCGGCTCTGCGCGACGAGCTAGATATCACATCTCCGAAAGACGGATGCTCCCCCACCGGTCAATGTGGCTGCTGCACAATCATGATTGACGGCAAGGCCCAAGTCTCGTGCCAGTATCCCGTTTCCAAGGCAGAAGGTCGCACCATCACCACGTTGGAAGGCGTCGACGAGTCTGAACGCCAATCTTTCTCTGATGCCTTCGCAGCATGTGGAGGTCTGCAGTGCGGTTTTTGTATTCCGGGAATTGTCATGCGCGCTAAGTCACAAATTGACAAGAAGGGTGCTGACCTCAAGCGAGAAGATATGGCACGTCACCTTGGCGCCCATCTGTGTCGCTGCACTGGGTACGTGAAAATTCTTGATGCGATTGATGTTGTAGCTAAGGGAACTCCTGTTTCAGTTTCTCTTCCTGGCGGAATCGGATCGCGCGGAGCCAAGTATGAGGCTGGCGAACTTGCGCTTGGCGATCGCGGATATGTCGACGACATACGAGTGCCCGGAATGCTTCACGCTGCTCTCCACCTCACCGCTCACGTTCGCGCTGATGTCCTCGCTATCGACACGTCGGCGGCCCTGGCAGCACCTGGCGTAGAGGCTGTTTTTACTGCAGCAGATGTTCCCGGGGATATTCGTGTCGGAATCATCTACAAAGACTGGCCAATCTTCATCGGCATCGGAGAACGAACTTCATATGCCGGCGACGTATTGGCCATAGTTGTAGCGCGCACTCGTCGTGAAGCACGTGCGGCCGCACAATTAATCAAGGTCACCTATTCCCCACTACGACCAATTGTCGATGCTGTTGCGGCGATTTCGGATACAGAAATTGCCGTATGGGGCACTGACAGCAATGTCTTGTCACGCAGCGAATACCAACGTGGCGACACTCAAGCCGCACTCGGCGCGAGTTCATTCACCGTGACTGAAACATTTCAGACGCAACGCATTGAACACGCCTTCTTAGAGCCAGAGTCAACGCTTGCCGTGCCCAACACCGAAGCCGGAACAATGCATGTCTACTCAGGCGGTCAAGGAGTCTGGGATGACCGCGATCAGATTTGCGACATCTTGAATATTCCTAAAGACAAAGTGACTGTTGAATTGGTATCAAACGGTGGTGCTTTCGGCGGCAAAGAAGACATGTCTAACCAAGGCCAAACAGCTCTGGCTGCTTGGTTGCTGCAGAAGCCGGTGAATTGCACGCTGTCGCGCGAGGAAAGCTTCCTAATGCACGCCAAGCGTCATCCCATTCGCATGGAGTACTCAGTTGGTTGTGACGCCAATGGAAAATTGACTGCAGTGCATGTGCGAATGATTGGCGACTCGGGCTCATACGCGTCAGTCGGCATGAAAGTTCTAGAGCGCGCAGCCGGACATGCAACTGGTCCGTACTTTGTGCCGAACGTTGATGTGGCTTCAGTGGCTGTTCGTACCAACAACCCTGTTTGTGGAGCGTTCCGTGGATTCGGCGCCAACCAAGCCCAGTTTGCAATGGAAGGTTGTCTTGATCGTCTAGCTGAGCAACTCGGCATCTCTGGCTGGGAAATCCGTAAGCGCAACGTTAGTCACCCTGGACAAATTTGGGGCCCGGGCCAAATCATGGATGACGGATGCAGTGGTGCTGATATGTGTCTTGATGAAATCAAGCCTGCATACGACGCTGCAATTGCTGCGGGGCGAGCAGTTGGCCTTGGGCTCGGATTAAAAAACTCCGGTCTTGGAAATGGGTTCCGCGAAGTTGCACGCGCTGTTGTGCATTTCCGCACCGATGGAATAGTTGAAGTTCGACACGGTTG
>CALPPK020000033.1 GCA_943325435.2 Bifidobacterium breve | reverse complement strand
TTCAACACCAGGTGCCAGTTCAGCTAGCCGACGCCGAATTGGCTCCATCGAGTACTTGGCCTCAGGGGATCCCTTCGGACGCCCGAGGTGACTGGCACAAACAACCGTGGCTCCCCTACTTGTCAACCACTCAATGGTTGGCAGTGCTGCACGAATTCGAAAGTCATCTGATATCTCGCGTGCATCATCTGCACCGTGCATCGGAACATTGAAGTCTGTACGGACAAGCACACGCTTTCCAGCGACATCTCCGAGGTCCTCAAGTACTGGGACACGTGCCATTTGATATGCCTACTTAGTTACGTGCAATGTGAGATCGACAAGGCGGTTTGAATATCCCCACTCGTTGTCGTACCACCCGAGCACCTTCACCAACGAGCCCATGCTCATTGTCAGATCGCTGTCGAAAATGCACGAATGCGAATTAGTCACAATGTCGCTTGAAACGATTGGTGCATCGGTGTACTCCAGGATTCCCTTCAGTGGGCCAGAAGCAGCAGCCTTAAACGCTGCATTGATTTCCTCGACTGACGCTGGCTTCTTCAAGTTCGCAACGAAGTCTGTGATAGATCCCGTAGGTACAGGCACACGCAACGAGGTTCCGTCAAGCTTGCCCTTCATTGACTCAAGAACGAGGCTTGTAGCCCTCGCTGCACCGGTGCTGGTTGGAACGATATTAATTGCAGCTCCACGCGCGCGACGCAGATCGCTATGAGGTCCATCAACCAAAGACTGGTCACCGGTATATGCATGAATTGTGGTCATCAGACCGTTCTCTACGCCGAACGCATCATCAAGTACTTTCACCATTGGCACGAAACAGTTAGTTGTACAACTGGCGTTGGAAATCACTTTGTGAGTACCGCGCTTGAAGTCATTCTGGTTGACGCCGTACACGATGGTTGCATCGGCGCCATTAGATGGTGCACTAACTATTACTAAAGGAGCTCCGCCTTCAAGATGCATTGCTGCTTTGTCGCGGTCTGTGAAGATTCCTGTTGATTCGATAACAAGGTCGACACCAAGAGCGCCCCATGGCAAGGCCTTTGGGTCACGCTCAGTGAGAACCTTCAAAACTTTCCCATCAATGCTGATTCCACCTTCGACGGCTTCAATAGTGTTCGGCAAGACTCCGAGGACTGAGTCGTACTTCAATAGATGGGCCATTGTCTTGAGAGAACCAAGATCATTGACGGCCACGATCTCGATGTCAGCACCCCGGGCAGCAATGGCCCGAAAGAAGTTACGGCCAATACGGCCAAATCCGTTGATACCTACGCGTACAGTCACAATGTGGTCCTTTCACCAAGAAACGTGGGGCTCGCACGAGGCGAACCGCCTCAACACCTTAGTTCGCCACCCCCGCACCACGGGTGCCCGCTCAGAGGCCAAGCCTTAGAGGCTGATATCGCGATGGGTCACCCGTAATTTGTAGCCCATTTCGGCTATTCGCTCTGCGATATGGCCAGCCAAGGCAACAGACCGATGTCTGCCTCCCGTGCAACCGATTCCGATGGTGAGATAGCTTCGCCCCTCTTGCACATAGGCCGGCAGAATCAACTCGAGGAGGCTGTTTACTCTCTCTGAGAAATCTGATGCCAATGGTGAGTTCAACACGTAGTCCTTGACAGATTGATCGAGACCACTGAGTGGGCGCAAGTTTTCATCCCAATGCGGGTTTGGCAGAAATCGAACATCGAGAATCATGTCAACATCAATCGGAACTCCGTGCTTAAAACCGAACGACATCACGGATACCTGAAGAGAGTCCATAATGTCCTCTGTACCAAAAAGCGAAGACAGTTGACTTTTCAATTGGTGAACATTAAGACCTGTCGTATCGATCACGATGTCGGCCGCAGCTTTCACTTCACCGATAGCGCCACGCTCTCGTTCAATAACTTCTTCAAGACCCAAACTTCCATCACTTAATGGGTGTTTACGTCGTGTCGCTTCATACCGACGAACCAATTCACGTGTGGTGGCTTCCAGAAACACAATCCGCACTCTGTGCCCTTCAGAACGAAGAGTCTCAATGGCACCCAAAATCCCAGCTTGTTGTCGAGCATTGCCAACAACCAGACACAGCTTGCTAATTTCACCGCCGGCTTGACCAGACAACTCGACAACCTTGTCAATCAGCACTACAGGCAGGTTGTCGACGACAAACCAGCCCATGTCTTCCAGGCTGTCAGCGGCCTGAGAACGGCCGCCACCTGAGAGTCCCGTCACAACGAGGATGTCAGTCATATGCGAAGGCTACAGGCTGAGAGTTATTGCTTGGTTGAACGCAGATATAACAAACGAGGAACGGTATGAGCCAATGCGTACTCAGGTGCTCGTGCCAGAAAACCAGCAGGTGGCGACGGTTCGACCATGCGTTCGAGACTCATGCCGTTCGCAAGAAGAGCGTTGACATATCGGCTGAGGGGCCTATGAATGAAACGAATGTACACATCTTTCTCCACTTCCTCAATCGACTCTGTCTCAACGAGGTATGGACCGATTCGCCAATACTGTTCAGGTGGGTCAATGATGTGGTCGTCTATCCAGCCACTTCCAGGAGTCTGCAACAACGGATGATTAAGAAAGAAACTGAATTGACCGTTCGGCTTCAACACTCGTGCCACTTCCATCATTGCCTCGTCCATTTGGTCGATGTGTTCGAAAACTAAGCATGCGACCACGGCATCAAAAGAACTGTCGTCTACAGGAATCTTCGTAGCGCCGCCAAGAAGATAACGCGGCCCGCCACCCCGTTCTATCGCTACATCAATATGCAGTTGAGTCGGATCAACTCCGAGAACGTCCGAGCCCTGTGCAGCCAACGCACGAGCTATTTGACCATCGCCACAGCCAAGGTCAAGGATTTTGTGGCGACCAGCTAGTTCTTCCACTGCAAGGGGAATTATCTGCTCAACGTATTCAGGGTCTGCGCCATCAGTGAAACCATCTATCCACCATTGAGCATGCTCGTCCCATAAACCGTTGTCACTCATTTCAACACACTAGATGTCTGGATGAAAATGAGCGTGAATGGCATCGGCAACTGCAGCAGGTAACCAAGTCAAGAGGGCCAAATCTTCGCGCGAAGCATTCTTCACAGCGTTTACACCCTTCATTTCTTTTACCAATCGTTTTGCTCGTACTTCTCCGAGGCCTGCAATACCATCAAGTTGAGATGACACCATTCTTTTCCCACGAAGTTCTCTGTGAAAAGAGTTTGCGAATCGGTGCGCTTCGTCGCGCACTCGTTGCAACATGAAGAGGGCGTCACTACCTCTTGGAATAATGATCGGCTCTTGACGGCCGGGTACGAAAACCTCTTCAAACTTCTTTGCTAATGACGCCACCGGAATCTCGTCTGTCAGGCCCAAGTCAGCAAGCACCTTTACAGCGACACCCAATTGACCCTTACCGCCGTCAACCAACAGCAACTGAGGTGGATAAGAAAATTTTGAAGGCTTCACACCTTCATCTGGCACAGGTGCAATACGGGAATCTATATACGCCTGCAATCGGCGGGTCAACACTTCTTTCATAGCGGCGTAGTCGTCGTTGCCAATCACTTCCTTCACTGCGAATCGCCTGTATTCACGCTTGTTCGGAATACCATCTTCCAAAACCACCATGGAGCCCACATAGTCGGTTCCATGCAAATGAGCCATGTCATAACACTCAATACGCAATGGCGCTATCGGAAGATTAAGTAGTTGCTGTAACTCTGTTAGAGCTTGGCTTCGAGAATTATGGTCGGAAGCGCGTCGAAGCCTGTGTCGCGCAAACTCTTCTCGTGCATTAACCGTGACAGTTTCATGTAGTTCGCGCTTATCTCCACGTTGCGGGACACGTATCTGAACAGAGGTACCGCGCAGGTGGGTTAACCACTCCGTGTACGTTGATGCATCTTCTGGAAGTACCGGCACCAACACCTGTGATGGAATACCCAATGCTGGTTCGTCTCCGTACATCTCTTCAAGTATTCGATCTACTAGACCACCTGGCGACAAGTCCTCAACCTTGTCCAATATGAAACCTTTACGCCCAACAACGCGTCCCTTGCGCACATAAAACACCTGCACAGCGGCTTCAAGCTCGTCATCAACAAGGCCGATTACATCAAGATCTTCGTCGCGCTCGCCGACCATTTGTTGTTTTTCAAGTGCGCGCTCTACCCCGCTCAAACGGTCACGTATTCGACCCGCCTTTTCGTATTCCATATTCTTGGAAGCTTCGAGCATTTCAGACCGAAGCTGGGCGACAACAGAGTCAGTATCGCCATCCAAGAACGCACACAGTTGTTTTACGTATTCGGCGTAGGCGGTGTCGGACACTTCACCAACGCAAGGCCCTGAACACTTCTCAATATGAAACAGCAGACAGGGTTTACCTAACTTGTTGTGGGTATTAAACTTCGATTGGCTGCACGTACGTACTGGAAATGTTCGTAACAACAAATCAAGGGTGTCGCGAATCGCCCAAGCATGAGGGTACGGACCGAAATAACGGGTCCCCTTCTTCCTAACCCCACGCATTACAACTGCCCGCGGCCACTCCTCATCCATCGTCACGGCCAAGAAGGGATAACTCTTGTCATCACGCAAGCGAACATTGAATCGGGGCCGATGTTGCTTGATGAGCGAGTACTCAAGAATCAATGCTTCGACTTCGTTACGAACTTCTATCCACTCAAGAGAATGGGCGGCCGTTACCATGGCCGCTGTTCTCGGGTGCAACTGAGACACATCTTGAAAATAGTTGGACACTCGAGAGCGTAAATTGGAAGCCTTGCCAACGTAAATAACACGGCCAAGTTCGTCTTTGAATTGATACGACCCCGGAGACGTGGGCACCGAGCCCGCCGTTGGTCGTTCAACCGTCATGACTACTTCTTTGCAGGAGTCTTGCGTTTCACCGCAGTGCTGGGCTTAGATGCCGTCTTCTTCGCTGCAGGTTTCTTAGGTTCGGCCTTCTTTACGTTTGTCTTCTTCACAGCCCTCTTCTGTGCGGTGTCCATTGGAATGGATTTCAAACCCAACATCGGAGCCAGATAGAAACCGGTATGGCTACCAGCTACACCAGCCACAGCTTCAGGAGTTCCTTCGGCGATCACAAGACCACCACCACTTCCACCTTCAGGGCCTAAGTCAATCAACCAGTCAGCAGTCTTAATGACGTCCAAGTTATGTTCAATAACCAGAACGGTGTTTCCCTGATCAACCAGGCGAGACAGAACTGTGAGCAAACGACGCACATCTTCGAAGTGCAAACCCGTTGTTGGCTCGTCAAGCAAATACATGGTGTGTCCGGTTGAACGTTTCGCCAACTCAGCTGCCAATTTCACTCTTTGTGCTTCACCGCCAGACAAGGTGGGTGCGGATTGCCCAAGGCGCACATAACCAAGACCAACATCAACAAGTGTTTGCATATGTCGAGCAATAGTTGGTTGATTCGAAAAGAAGTCCACCGCTTCAGAGATAGGCATATCCAGAATCTCTGCAATGTTCTTGCCCTTGAACTGAATCTCTAACGTGTCGCGGTTGTAGCGAGCACCTTTACACACTTCACAGGGCACATACACGTCTGGAAGGAAAAACATTTCGATCTTTATCGTTCCATCACCCGAGCACGCTTCACAACGTCCGCCCTTCACATTGAAACTAAAACGACCTGGCTGATAGCCGCGAACTTTAGATTCAGGGGCAGCAGCGAACAATTTACGAATTGAATCGAATACACCTGTATAGGTAGCAGCATTAGAACGTGGGGTTCGGCCGATCGGAGACTGATCCATGTCAATCACTTTGTCTATTGCCTCAATGCCCTCTACCGTTCGGTGTCTCCCAGGCGAATCTTTGCTCTTGTAAATCTTCTGCATCATTGAAGGCAACAAGATGTCACGAATCAAAGTGCTCTTGCCGCTTCCTGATACCCCAGTTACCGCCACAAAGCACCCCAAAGGAATTGCGACGTCCAGATTTTGCAAGTTGTGTTCCCGGGCCCCACGAATAGTGATTTCGTAACCACTCGGTTCACGCCTTTTTTTTGGTACCGGAATACTTGCTTTACCGGTCAAGTATTTACCTGTGATTGAGTCGGTTGCAGTGCCAATTCCAGCTACCGGACCGCTGTAAACAACCCAGCCACCATGTTCTCCAGCTCCTGGACCGATATCTACAATCCAGTCACTCTCTTTGATTGTCTCTTCATCATGTTCAACAACCAACACAGTGTTGCCCAAATCGCGCAAGCGAATAAGTGTGTCGATAAGGCGACGGTTATCTCGTTGATGCAAACCAATGCTTGGCTCGTCAAGAACATAGAGAGTGCCGACCAACCCTGAACCAATCTGACTCGCCAACCGGATACGTTGAGCCTCACCGCCAGCCAAAGTGCCAGCAGGTCGAGACAATGTGAGGTAGTTCAGACCAACGTCAAGAAGAAACCCGAGTCGGGCGTTGATTTCCTTTGTGATGCGTTCCGCAATGATCGAATCGCGGTTATTCAGAACAAGCCCAGATAAAAACTCTGACGAATCAGCAATCGACATGTCACATACATCAGCAATATGTTTGTCGTTGATGGTTACTGCAAGTGTTGCAGGGCGAAGTCGTGCACCGTTACACGCCGGGCACGGAACTTGCCTCATGTAACTTTCAATCTGCTCGCGAAGGTACTCACTTTCAGTTTCTAGGTGACGACGCTTTACCCACGGAATGATTCCTTCATATGAGGTGCTGTACTGGCGTACCTTCCCGAACCGGTTCTTGAACTTGACCTGCATCGCACCTTCTTTGCCATGCAGAACCAGTTTCTGATGCTTTGCAGAAAGCTTTGAGAACGGTTTATCAAGATCTATTCCTTCATCCTCGGCAAGCGAAACCAAAAGGCGATGGAAATATCCCGTGTCAGATGTGCGCCATGGAGACAACGCACCCTGATTGAGTGACATCGACATATCTGGAATTACTAAGTCCGGGTCTACTTCGAACTTTGTTCCAAGACCTTCACAATTATCACAGGCACCAAACGGAGAGTTGAAAGAGAAATTTCGAGGCGCAGGTTCGTCGTAGCTAGCACCACACTTCGGGCAGCCAACGTGCTGACTGAAGGTGAGAATCTCGCCCTCTTCATCGCCCTTTGCTACCAGTTCAACACCCGCGACACCATCCGCTAAACGAAGCGCCGTTTCCAGAGAGTCAGTGAGGCGGCGCGTGATGTCATCACGGCGAACAAGACGGTCAACAATGATGTCAATCGAGTGATTTTCATAGCGAGCCAACTTCTCACCAGATGCAAGGAACTCGGCAATGTCGCGCACTTCCCCATCAATACGAGCACGCACATAACCCTGGCCTGCCAATTCAGAAAGCAAGGTGTCGTATTCACCCTTACGTCCGCGAACTACCGGAGCCAAAACTTGAAAGCGTGTGCCCTCAGCAAGAGTCATGATGCGGTCAACAATCTGTTGCGGAGTCTGACGCTCTAACCGGGTTCCATCAACTGGGCAGTGCTGGATACCAATTCGCGCATACAGAAGACGTAGATAGTCGTAGATCTCTGTGATTGTGCCAACAGTTGAGCGCGGGTTACGGCTTGCTGATTTCTGGTCGATGGAAATTGCCGGAGACAAGCCTTCAATCAGGTCAACATCGGGCTTATCCATTTGGCCGAGAAACTGTCGCGCATAGGCAGAGAGGCTTTCAACGTATCGTCGTTGGCCTTCGGCATAAATGGTGTCAAAGGCAAGAGAGCTTTTTCCACTGCCCGACAACCCCGTGAATACGATGAGTTTGTCGCGCGGTAGTTCGATGCTGACATTCTTTAGGTTGTGTTCGCGAGCGCCGCGTACGACTATTTGGTCAGCCATACCAGTAGGTTACCGAACGACTATCGGGCGTCACGAAGTTCGCGTCGCAAATCATTTATTTCATCGCGCAATCGAGCCGCATATTCGAATTTGAGGTCAGTTGCAGCCTCGTGCATCTCTTCCTCCAGAGTCTGAATCAAACGACCCAGTTCCTGTTGTGGAAGCGATTTCAGATCATGCTTAACCTTGTCGCGCTCGTGCTGACGTCGGCCGCCTTTGCCTGGCAGCGCAGAATCTTCACCAAAACCATTAAGAAACGACAAAATGTCACCAACAGCTTTTCGGATTGTCTTTGGTTCAATCCCATTTTCAAGGTTGTATGCAATCTGTGTTTCACGACGACGTTTAGTCTCGCCGATAGCACGCTCCATAGAGGGCGTGATCTTGTCTGCATACATAATTACTTGACC
>CALPPK020000032.1 GCA_943325435.2 Bifidobacterium breve | reverse complement strand
TTCATTGAGGGAGAGGGAGAAATCAGCCATGGGTCTAACTTACCCGCGGGTAACACCCCTGCGTCAAATAATCAGGTGCGTTCTACAACCAACTGCCAATGGCGTGCGCTAGGGGCACACATCGTTTGCAGATACCAACTAAGGGGGCTACTTTGGCTTTTACAGAACAAAACAAGCGGCGGCTACATGCTCGCCTTTGTGAAGTCATTGGCACAGAGGAGGCTGACATTCTTATGGAGCAGCTACCGCCAATCACTTGGACAGAATTCGCAACCAAACGAGACCTTGACGAGTTACGCATTGCAACCAAGCACGACATTGACGAATTGCGCATCGCGACGAAGCACGACATTGAGTTCAGCGCAATCGCGACTCGTACTGAACTTGAACAAGTGATTACGAAAACGCGAACTGATCTTGAGAAGTCAATCATGGAAGTGAAACACTCGGTTGAGACCACGAAGCTTGAACTCACAGCCACGATGGAACGCGGGTTTCGCAATCAGAGCTGGAAGATGTTTACGGCAATCATGTCGTCACAACTTGTCACAGTTGGCCTTCTTGGGTTGATGATTAATTCGCTGCGGTAACTGCAGAGCGAGTGATGCTCCACACAGAGCCCACCGCAAAGACAATCAAAATGCCGCTCACTAAGAACGGTGCGCTGATACCCACGTGATCAAATAACGCGCCGGCCGCAACGGGGCCTGCAACACGCCCGAATGCAGCCGTGCTTTGTTGATATCCAATTGCTTCACCACGGCGTTCCACTGGTGCAAGTTCTGCGACTAATGCCCCACCTGATGGTCCAGACATTCCTTGTCCGAGAGACAACAGAAACAACGCAACAAACAACATCGGCCACGTGGTGGTGAAGCCAAGAAGAAGTAGCCCGACTGCTACTAACGACAATCCAATACGTAGAAGTTTTCGCGAGCCGAGTTTTTCTGTAAGCGGCCCAATAAGCCCACCTTGAACCGCAACCAAGGTGACACCAACAAATACGAACACAATTGATGCGGATCCTTCAGTAAAGCCAAATTGCTTTTGACCCCAGATTGAGAACGTTGCTTCAAAACCCGCGAAGCCAAGCATTGAAAGAAAACCAACGAGGGCGAATCGTTTTAGCGCAGGAGACAACGCTGTTCCGCGTTGGTGTTTTTCAGTGATGTGCGAAGTGTCAGGCTTTGTTTCTGGTAACCGAATCATTGCGGCAACTGCATTGATCGCAGCAATGGAGCCAGCTAAGTAAAACGGCACGTGTGGGCCACCGAGTGCAGCAAGTCCACCAAGAGCTGGTCCGACAACAAAGCCCACACCGAAAGCTGCGCCCAACATTCCCATTAGTCGCGCGCGTTGTTCTGGTGGTGCGATGTCTGCAACAGCACCTTGCGCTACCGCAACGCTTGCGCCCGATGCGCCATCGAGTATTCGACCGAGGAAAAGAACCCACAGTGCACCAGCCGCGCCGGTGACAAAACTGCCGACTGCCGTGCCTATGAGAGAAAACACAATGACTGGCTTGCGACCGACCTTGTCAGAGATGCGCCCGAGAATTGGTGCAAACACCATTTGAGCAATTGAGAAGGAAGCAAACATAAGGCCAACTTGCAAGCCATTTGCGCCAAATCGTTCTGCATAACGACCCAGGATGGGGACGACAATGCCGAACCCTACGAGGTCAAGTGCAACGGTGGTCCAAATTGTCCAGTAGCCCGCCGGCATTGGCGTGCGTTGTTTCTTAGCCACGTCGGATGCGCGTCCCGTCTTTCGATGTCTCGACAACATAGCCGAGTGACTGCAGTTCATCGCGCAAGGTGTCTGCGGTTGCAAAATCTTTTGCTTTGCGCGCCGCATCAAGTGCTACGCCCTTTGCAACTATTTCAGCATCAATGTCATCACCTAGCGA
This sequence comes from Bifidobacterium breve, assembly GCA_943325435.2. The sequence continues at coordinate 6,375 of CALPPK020000032.1, read as the reverse complement.
GAGTTCAAGACCAAGTGCGCCGAGTATTTCAATAACTGCTGCACGAACCGAAGCGACCGTTGCAGTGTCACCGGCATCCATGGCGGTGTTGGCGCGACGCACCGAATCGAATACCAAGGCCATCACAGTTGTTGTGTCGAGATCGTTGTTCATTGCAGTGGTGAACTGATTCATGACTGTTGGGTCTGGTGCGCCATTGCTATGTTCAGCAGTACGAGCAGCGAAAGAATCAAGGCCTGCAAGTGCGGAAACACATGCATCGATGTTTTCTTGGCCAACACGTGTTGGTGAGCGGTAATGCGTTTGTAAAAGCAACATGCGATACGCGCGAGGGTCATACTTTTCAAGCAAGTCAATGAGATTCAGCACATTGCCAAGGCTCTTTGACATCTTTTCGCCTTCAATGTCAACCACAAATCCGTTGTGCATCCAATGGTTTGCAAATGTCTTACCTAATGCAACAGCTTGTGCTCGTTCATTTTCATGATGAGGGAAACGCAGGTCTGCGCCACCGCAATGAAGATCAAAACCTTCACCAAGAAGATCAAGACTCATCACAACGCATTCGCTGTGCCAGCCTGGCCTGCCTTCACCCCATGGTGAAGACCATGACGGCTCACCTGGTTTTGAGAATTTCCATAATGCAAAGTCTGATGGATGACGCTTATTGCTTGCGCCGAACACTTCGCGATCGCCACCACCGCTGAGCATGTCGTCAAGACTTTGATGCGCAAGTAAGCCATAGTCAGGGACACTCGCAATGCTGAGGTACACGCCATCATCGGTGACATAGGCATTGTCTGCTGTTACCAACGTGTTGATCATGTCGACCATGCTCTGTACATATTCAGTGGCATGTGGAACATCAGTCGGACGAAGAACACCGAGCTTGCCCATGGCTTCAAACCACACGGATTCGCACTTCTGAGTGATATCGCTCCACGGGCGACCTTCTGTATTGGCGCGATCGATGATCTTGTCGTCAATATCGGTGATGTTCGAAACGAGGCGTACCGATAGACCGGTCCAGGTGAGATACCGGCGCAGGATGTCATAGACCAAAGTGGCGCGGCCGTGACCCAAATGGGGCGGTCCGTAGACGGTTGGACCACATAAATAGATGCTGACCGACCCCGGCTGGCGCAGTGCCAGAGGTTTCACGCTTTGCGTGGCGGTGTCGTAGAGGTTCAGCACTCTGACAAGCCTACGATTTAAGTCCTATGTCCGGTGTCCCTGAGAAGCCCTCCCTCGAAAATGTTGAGCCAAAGTGGATCGCGGCATGGGACCAGAACGCCACGTACGCCTTCGACCGGTCAGCTACCCGTGACAATGTCTTTTCCATAGACACACCACCGCCCACGGTCAGCGGTTCGTTGCACATGGGTCACGTGTTTTCCTATACCCATACAGACACCGTGGCTCGTTTCTGGAGAATGCGCGGCAAGAGCGTGTTTTACCCGATGGGATGGGATGACAATGGCCTGCCCACAGAGCGACGCGTACAGAACTATTACGGCGTGTCGTGTGATGCATCAGTTGCGTATGTAGCTAACTTCGAGCCACCGTTTCGCGGTGACCCACCAAAAGATCATCGCGCGGTTCCTATCTCACGGCCGAACTTTATTGAGTTGTGTGAAGAACTCACAGCAGAAGACGAAAAGATTTTTGAAGATTTATTCCGTCGTCTTGGACTATCTGTCGACTGGTCATTGTTGTACACCACCATTGAAGACCGTTCACGTCGTGCAAGCCAGCGCGGCTTTTTGCGCAACCTTGCGCGCGGCGAGGCGTACACACAAGAAGCGCCAACATTGTGGGACGTTGATTTTCGTACCGCAGTTGCTCAAGCAGAGTTAGAAGATCGCGATCGTCCAGGCGCGTATCACACCATTGCCTTTCACAAGTCAGACGGTTCTGGTGATGTGCTAATCGATACGACACGACCTGAACTTCTGCCTGCATGTGTTGCGCTTATTGCACACCCTGATGACCCGCGTTATCAGCCACTGTTTGGAAAAACAGTTCGCACGCCACTGTTCAACGTAGAGGTACCAGTGTTTGCTCACCCTCTTGCGCAGATTGATAAGGGCACAGGCATTGCAATGTGCTGTACGTTCGGCGACCTCACCGACGTCATCTGGTGGCGCGAATTGCAATTGACAATGCGCGCAATTATTTCTCGCGATGGCCGCATTGTTAGTGATGCGCCAAGTGGCCTAACTGACCCTGCTGGTCTTGCGCACTATGCATCACTTGTAGGAAAGTCTGCCAAACAAGCTCAAACTGCAATTGCAGAAATGCTCACTACATCTGGCGAAATGATCGGTGAACCTCGCGCAATTACACACCCCGTGAAGTTCTACGAAAAAGGTGATCGCCCTCTAGAAATTGTCACTAGTCGCCAGTGGTATATCCGCAATGGCGGACGTGACGTTGCGCTTCGCGATGCATTGCTGGCACGTGGTGCCGGATTGCAGTGGCTTCCTGATCACATGCGACATCGTTATTCAAACTGGGTTGAAGGCCTTAACGGTGACTGGCTTGTCAGCCGTCAACGTTGGTTCGGCGTGCCAGTACCTGTGTGGTATCCGCTTGATGCACAGGGTGAAACGCTTCATGATTCACCACTAGTTCCCGATGAATCGCTGTTGCCAATTGATCCGAGCACAGATGCTCCAGCCGGATACACAGAAGCTCAACGTGGGCAACCAGGTGGCTTTATTGGTGATCCCGATGTCATGGACACGTGGGCAACGTCTTCACTCACACCACAGATTGCTGGTAAATGGCAAGACGACAATGACCTGTTCAACCGCGTGTTTCCATTTGATGTGCGTCCGCAAGGCCACGACATCATTCGGACGTGGTTGTTCTCCACCATGGTTCGTTCACACTTCGAACATGATGTTGCCCCATGGTCGCATGTTGCATTGTCTGGTTGGATTCTTGACCCAGACCGCAAGAAGATGTCGAAATCAAAGGGCAATGTTGTAACGCCAGCTGATTTGTTTGATTCATACGGAAGTGACGCTGTGCGTTACTGGGCCGTTGGTGCTCGCCCTGGTGTTGACACTGCGTTTAGTGAAGACCAAATGAAGGTTGGCCGCAAGTTGGCCACCAAATTGTTGAACGTGTCGAAGTTTGTTCTTGGCATTGGTGAAGTAGCCGATGATGTTGTTCCGACAGAAGCAATTGACGTTGCAATGCTGCACCGCCTCGCTGGTGTAGTTGAAGAAGCAACAATTGCATTTGAAGCCTTTGATTACGCACGCGTTCTTGAGCGCACTGAGGAATTTTTCTGGTGGTTCTGCGACGACTATGTGGAATTGGTAAAGACCCGCGGATACCTCAGTCACACTGAAGAGGGCGCCATGTCGGCACGTGCTGCATTGCGCCGTGCACTCTCAACTTTGCAACGTCTCTTGGCACCTCTTCTCCCCTTCGTTACTGAAGAGGTTTGGAGCTGGTGGCAATCCGGTTCAGTTCACCAATCACAATGGCCAACAACTTCGGCACTGACAGACGGACTAACGGCTGGACCGAACGACGAACTTCTTGACGCCATCTGTGGCGCCATCGGCGTCATACGGCGCGCAAAGACTGAAGCCAAAGTAAGCCAGCGAGCAGTAGTCACCGAGGCGTCATTTGTCACAAGCATCAATGCTGCGTCTGCAATCACGGCTGGATGGGCAGACATTGCTGATGCAGGCTCAGTCGAAATGTGGAGCATCTCCACAGCAGATACGAACGAGATCACTGTGAACGTGACCCTCGCGCCCAATATTCAACAGGTCTAGCCGCAACGACTGTTGGCGGCCCGCCCACGCAAGTACGGTGTAAGGGTCATGTCAGATGAAACCGCTTCCTCCAACCGCTCTGGCAAGCACCGTGTTTTTCTCCTCGCCAACATCACACTTGCGGTACTAACAATTCTTTCTGGCTCTGGTCTTTTGTACGCGAACTGGAAACTTAACAACCGCAAAGTTGTCACCATTGATTCAGTTGACCCCAATGCCAACGGATTTGATTTACCAATCGGTGACCTGAAAGCCAAAAACTTCTTGATCACCGGTTCTGATAACAATGCATGCATAGCCAAAGATTCACCGTACGCAGGCGGCTTTGGAAAGCGCACCGCATACGGCGAACGTAGCGACTCGATCATGGTGATTCGAGTTAACCCCATCGACAACCAGGCAGCTGTTCTTTCCTTTCCTCGAGACATGTGGGTGACACAAGCAGGTTCAACGCGTCGCGGACGTATCAACACCAATTTCGACAAGAAGAACCCCAACCGTCTCATACGCACCATTAAAGAGAACTTCGGTATCCCGATTGACCATTACGTCAACATTGACTTTTGTGCTTTCAAAGAAGTCATTGATGCCGTGGGTGGAGTGCGCGTGCCGTTTGCGACCAAGGCCCGAGACAAACGCACCGGATTCAAGGTATTGAAGGCCAATGTTTGCTACACCTTTGAAGGCGACCACGCACTCGCATATATGCGCTCTCGTCATTATCAGTGGTACGACCCTGCACTTAAGAAATGGCGTACTGACCCGTCGTCTGACTGGGGACGCATTGCTCGCCAACAAGATTTCATGCGACGTCTGGTGAAGAAGGCCCTAGATAAAGCACGGACTAACCCACGTGTGGCAACAGGGATTCTTAACGCCGCATTGAAGAATGTAATCACAGACGACCGCCTCAATGCTCTTACAGTTCTTCAACTAGGCCAGGCCATGAAGAACTTTGATGCAAACACAATGGGCAGTTACACCATGCCGGGAATCGGGCAAGTCGTCGACAAAGCGGCTGTCATCATGCCTGATTTCGAAAGTGACCAGTCAAAGAAAATTCTTGCTGTGTTCCAAGGCAAAGCAAGCTTGTCAACCACCTTGAAGAAGACTTCGAGCATCGCCCCTTCAGCAGAATTCACTGAACTTGCTTCAGTGTCAGCAACTTTGTCGGTTATCCGACTTGCGATGCCAATGCCTGCGGTGACTACAACAACCAGCACAACGACCACAACAGTTCCTGCAGTTGTGATTCAACAAACGACTAAGGGGATTGTTCCAATTGACGATCCCAACTGTCAGTTCTAGTTATTCAAGAACTCGCGCCAGTACTTCTGGTATCTCGCTTGGCCCATTGACTAATGCCATGCGCGCACCAATGCGATCTGCAAAGGCTTTTGCCTCATCATGATCTTCAGCCGGCGCAATCACGATTACTTCATCCATACTCATAGCTGCCGCTTCTGCATCGCCATCAACAGTGGCACGACAGTCAGAGAGAAGTATCGCTACTCGACGGCCAGCTCGCGAGCGAGAAAGTTGCTGTTGCCCCGCAAGTAACGCACCTGCCAAATCAGTTGTGCCGTGACCACGCAATGTCAACACATCGTTGATAACACGCTCGCTTGATTTCGGAACATCTTGTGATTTTGTGACCACCACATCTTTTCCGAATGCAATAACGCTGTAATCCTCTGGACACCGACTAGCAATAGCGCCAGTGGCAACGGCCGATGTTGCAAGTGGTTTACCACCCATTGATCCGCTGCGGTCGAGAAGCAAACAAAAAGCAGTCCCTGGCTTACGCCATCCACGAATACGCAAACGTTCCGGGTCAAGAGCAATTCCATTACGAGCTTCACTGATGGCGTCAAGGCTTGCGTCAATGTCAATATCGCCTGCATCAGGTCGATACGCCTGTTCTTCCATCTTTCCAACACCATTTGGTCGAGTACGACCACGATTTCCGATATCAAGCATTAGACGTCCTGCTAACCGTTGAGCCAACGCGCGTAATGCGGGGTCTGTTGCGCCAGTTAGATCAGCAAGCATGCCCAGCATTTCGTCAGGGCTGTTCTGCATTGCTTCGTCGACAGCAACTTCATCAAGTTCGCCCACTTCTGGCGAGATGTTTTCGAAATTTTCATGACGGGAAAGGTCACGACGAGACGTGGTGCGCTTTCCTGCTTCAGCGACAGCTTGATCTGCTTCGTCGCCCTCTTTCGTTAGCGGGAGGTCGTGTCCGCCCCTGTCGGGGCCGTCACTTTTCCCCCGTTGGCGTCCCCTTCGGTTCGACCAAACACGTCTTGCCAGATTTCGGTAACGATTTCTTCAGCGGTTCGCACGCTGCCTTCGCGCACACGTACGCGACCAGACAATGCAACCAATGCTGAATCAACTCCGACACTTGGGTTCTCTATGTTTGCTTCACGAAGTTCAGCTAACGACACTGCAACTTTGGCAAAGTCAACTGCACCTCGAACTGATGAACCGACACGCAAGTCAGCATGTGAACGCGTACGGCGTACAACCGCAACAGCTTTTTCAAGCCAAGAATCGGAAACTCCAGAGCCTTCTG
>CALPPK020000031.1 GCA_943325435.2 Bifidobacterium breve | reverse complement strand
TTCTCACGCCATGGTGCACATTCCTGGTAGTTCTTTCCCAACACTTTGCTGTATGTAGGAATGTCTGCTGGCGGACAACCGCGCTTTGTATAACTGATCAACTTCCAACTTCGTTTGATCGCCATTTTCTCAAATGCGGGAAACCATTGAGCTGCGTGTGAATCACCGTACAGACCAATCACAGTTGATGATGTTGCATCGCCATACACACAATTTTTCGGTCGTATTGCTGAAAAACTTGCATGACAATTGTTGCTATAGATCGTTGGCATATCAGACAATGCTTGCTGCAACGTTGGAGTGATATTTGAGGGCAAACCAGTGGCAGTCATCGCTTGCACAATGGCTTCAACGGGCGGTCCCTCATTCGGTAACTCAGGTTCAGTAGGAATAGTTGTTGTTGAAACATTGGTATCAACAGTTGTTGATGACTCAGCAACCAATGTTGGCGCTGTTGCCGACAAACCACCATCACGTGATGGCTGATTATTCTGTGCGAGTACAGCACTCCCACCGACAACAGCAACCAAAGAAACGGCTAACACCAATGCCCGAACTCCGGCAATGTTGCGATTTCGACGTATGGGATTCTCAACAAATCGATATGAGAACTCGGAGAGAGCAAGCGAGATCATGAGACATATAAGTCCCTCGAATACTGAGAGTTTCTTGCCTAGCGCAGCCGCAGCGATGATAAGTACTGGCCAATGCCACAGATATGCAGAGTACGAACGCGAACCTAGCCATTGCATTGGCGAGATACGCAATATTGCATCAGGCGACCATGAAGTTGCATTTCCGCCACGTAATAAGAGTGCAGTTGCCATAACCGGGGCAAGTGCCCACGGACCAGGAAACGTGGTGGTCTCTGAGAACAAGACCACCGTTGCAATAATTCCTGCGAGCCCACACCATGCGAGCACGGCATTGATTCGAACTGCTGCCCTTGAAATGCCTAGTGGCACAACTGCAACTAGAGCACCAATTGCTAACTCAAATGCGCGGGTATGTGGTGAGAAAAATGCCCACGGTTGCGAAGAGTTCATAAGTGCCATACATGCAATGAAGGAAGCAACTGATGCAACACCAGCTGTAATGCCAACTCGAAGACGTACGTTGCGCATAGTGCGAGTTCCAACACCAATGCATACCAACATCACTAGCGCAGGCCACACGACATAGAACTGTTCTTCAACAGCCAAGCTCCAGTAGTGCTGCAGTGGTGAAGGCGGCAGTGCAGATTGCAAGTAGTCAGCTCCGCGATGTGCAAACACAAAGTTCGAGGAGAACAAGGCAACAGCCAGAACATCATCAGCCAGTGACCGAAGCCGCAATGGTTCTAGCCAAATCCATGATGCAATCAGAGTTGTTACTGCCACTAATGCCGAGACAGGCAAAATGCGTCGAGCGCGCCTGGCGTAGAAAGCGCCCAAAGACACTTTGCCTGTACTGCTCTTTTCAGCCACTAATAAAGAGGTGATCAGAAAACCAGACACGACAAAGAAGACGTCTACTCCTACATAGCCACCAGCCAAGCCAGGTACGCCGGCATGAAAAAGCAAGACCGCAAGCACTGCAATGGCGCGGAGCCCCTCAATATCTGTACGCCGTTTCACCGATACGAGTATTGCCGCCCAAGCACGCTCAAGTGAGTCACATGTCATGACTGCTTAGGCATGCCTAAGGGAACTAACTCACGAAAGACTGTGTCTGTATGAGTGAGATGGTTTTTATGACACGAATTCGAACAGTCGTAATTGGCATGGTTTTACTTACTAGTGCACTTGTGTCGTGCAGTAATTCAAATGACACTCTCGACGGCTACACCCCGCCGTCGCCAAAGAATGTCAGTACAGCCACCGTCCACGAAGCCGGCACAGCGACACCTATGTCGTTTGTTCCTGCAGCCGGCGAAGTTCTCATTGTGTACTTCGGCTACACACATTGCCCGGACCTGTGCCCCACCACAATGGTTGCGATTAAGAACGCCAAAAAGAAGATCGGCGACCTTGCTTCAAAAGTTGACATAGCAATGATCACGGTTGACCCCGACCGTGACACTGACGAAATTCTCAATAGATACCTTGCGTCGTTCTCTGATCGGTACCACGCACTTGTTCCCACCTCCGATGCCGAACTTCGTGCAGTCGAAGAATTGTTTCAAGCGACATCATCAGTCACAAATGTTGACGGTGAAATTCAAGTTGTTCACGGCGGCACTGCCTATGTCGTTGACTCCACAGGCAATGTCGTTGTGGAATGGCCGTTCGGCCTTGACTCGGTCTCGATGGCGCACGACCTAAAGATTCTCCTTACAGAAAGAAAGTAGACAACATGAAAACAAAAACACCCCGACTCGTACTAGGAACGCTCCTAGCTATTGGGCTCTCAACGCTTGTTTCTTGTGGCGGAAGCGATTCTGCTTCAGATACAACCGTCGCAGGTACACCAGCAACACCAGTTATCACCGTGTCTGGCCAATGGGCACGCACAAGTCCGGATGCAACTGACATGGGCGCTGCGTACTTAACAATCAATAGCGACGCCGATGACACACTTGTAAGCGCAATGGTTGATTCAAGTGTTGCAGCGATGGCACAAATTCACGAGATGGTCCCAGTAGAAAACGGCATGTCAACTGCGTCAACAATGGCCGGATCACCGAGCACCACCATGGATTCGTCAGCGATGACAATGAAAGAAGTTGATCACATCGACATCGTTGCGGGAACTGCTCTTGAGCTCAAGCCAGGCGGGTACCACGTCATGTTGATGAAACTGGTGAAGCCACTTCTCACTGGTGAGACATTCAAAGTCACACTGACATTCACCAAAGCTGGTGCAGTCGTTGTCGATGTGCCTGTCCTTGAGGATGCCCCCTGACCAGCTCAATTGAGACCATTGCTGTAGAGCAGCAGCGACCTACTGCCGGATGGATCGCAATCATCTTCTTGATTGTCATCCTTCCGGTGGTGTTGGTCGTCGTCCTTATGGGTCGCCCTTCACATCACCTGTATTCGTACACCATCACACAAGGTACGGCCGCTGCAGTAGCTGCCGGCAACGACGTCGCGAATCCTCTTCCAAGCAAACTGAACATGAAAGTTGGAGACACTCTCGAGGTCACAAATAATGACGTTGCAACTCACACCTACACCTTTCTTGTTCTAAGGCCTGGCGAGACTGGCCGATACACCTTCAAACGGACCGGCATATTTGAGGCCACGTGCACTGTTACGGGTCACGAAACCGTCATAATCACGGTCACCTAGCTGCCGTAATTGCCCGTTCTCTTGGGTGCTGTAGGGCTCCTTGAAGGTCATGCCTCGCTGTGGTCTAAGGTCGTAGAAACATTTCCAACGACACCCCTAGGAGTCACCATGGCACGTACCACCCGCCTGCTTGCATCGCTTGCAGCACTTTCATTCGTCGTCGCAGCATGCGGCGGTAGCGATTCTTCAACAACTTCCGATGGAGCTCTCAGCACCATTGCTGAAGGCAAACTCACTGTGTGCTCCGATGCACCATACGAACCATTTGAGTTCCAAGACGCCAATGGCGTTTGGACTGGGTTCGACATGGATGTCGTTCGCAAGATCGCAGAAGCAAATAGCCTCGAGCTTGAAGTCACCGTGCAACCATTCGACGGAATCTGGCTAGCACCAGCTGCAGGAACATGCGACATGGTTGCATCTTCAATGACAATTACCCCAGAGCGCGCTAAAGCTGCGGCCTTCACAGACAGTTACTTTGATGCTTTCCAGTCAGTACTTGTTCGTTCAGACGATGCAACCAAGTACACGACTCTTGAATCACTCGCAGGAAAGACCATTGCCGTACAAACCGGAACAACTGGTGAAACATTTGCAAAGGAGAATGCAACCTCATCGAAGATTCAGTCTTTCGACGAAGCATCCGCAATGTTCCTCGCTCTTGAATCTGGTCAGGTAGATGGAGTTCTTCAGGATTACCTCATCAACAAAGAACGTGCCGACAAGCAAGGAACTTCAACGGTTTCTATCAAGTTCGAAGACACTCCGGAGCAGTACGGATTTGCTGTTGAAACAACCAACACTGCACTTCTCGAAGTTCTGAATAAGGGAATCGCGGATCTCAAAGCCGATGGTTCTTACAAAACTATTTACGACAAGTACTTCATTGGCTGATCTCTGATCAAACCAATCACTAACACCTAACGACGAAGAGGGTCATGGCACTCAGTAAACGCAAAAAAGCTATGTACATGCGTTACTTCATGTACATAATCAGTATTGCAATCCTGATTGTCGTGATCCTCTTCATCGATTGGGGACGTCTGGGAAATGCAATGTTCCGCTGGAGCATTGTCAAAGACCAATTCCCAAATATTCTTACTAAGGCAGCCAAGAACACTGTTGTCTTTACAGTGCTCGGCTTCACCGGAGGAATGTCATTCGGTCTGTTGTTCGCGCTTATGCGTCTCAGCACTATTCGCCCATATCGCTGGTTTGCAGCAACCTATATCGAAATCTTTCGCGGTATTCCGCTTCTTGTAACTCTTCTCATTCTTGGGTTTGGTATACCAATCGCCACAGGCTGGCACTGGCCAAATCCGTATCTTCAAGGCGCAATCCCCTTATCGCTGGTTGCCAGTGCCTACATGGCAGAAACCATTCGCGCCGGCATTGAAGCCGTGCCCAAAGGGCAAATGGAAGCAGCACGCTCATTGGGCATGTCCTATTCGCGCGCAATGATAACAATCATCATTCCGCAAGCATTACGCATCATCGTGCCACCACTTACTAATGAATTTGTTCTTCTCATTAAGGACACATCACTTATCTCCGTGCTTGGCGTTACCGCAGCTACTAAAGACCTTGCTCGTTTTGGTCGAGATGGCGTGAATAGCACTGCAAATGCAACTCCACTAATCGTCGCTGGTCTTGTGTACTTAGCAATGACGCTTCCCCTCACTCAACTTGTTGCGTGGATGGAACGACGCCAGAAGGCAGCGAGCCGATGAACTCCGACATTGTTGTCAACCTCACAGATCTCAATAAATCATTTGGCGACAATCATGTGTTGCGAGGTATTGACCTTCAAGTGCAACGTGGTGAAGTGGTCTGCATCATTGGTCCATCCGGTTCAGGGAAAAGCACCCTGTTGCGGTGCGTCAACATGCTGGAAACACCAACCGCCGGCACTGTTGTAGTTCTTGGTCGCGAACTTACAGATATTGATTGTGATCTTGACGAAGCACGAACACACATTGGAATGGTCTTCCAACAGTTCAACTTGTTTCCTCATATGACTGCTTTAGAAAATGTCTGTGTTGCACAACGCAAAGTATTGAAGAGAAGCGCAGACGAAGCAACAACAATTGCACATAGCCTTCTTGCGCGTGTTGGTCTAGTTGAAAAAGACCATGCCTATCCTGCACAACTATCTGGCGGGCAGCAGCAGCGCGTTGCCATTGCTCGTGCTCTCGCGATGAACCCTGACGTCATCTTGTTTGACGAAGCAACAAGCGCGCTTGACCCCGAATTAGTGGGTGAAGTTTTACAAGTGATGCAATCGTTGGCTCAAGAAGGAATGACCATGTTGGTCGTTACCCACGAAATGGGCTTTGCAAAAGGTGTGGCAGACCGAGTTGTGTTTATGGATGGCGGTGTCATCGTAGAACAAGGCCCACCATCACAAGTGATTTCAGCTCCGGTTGAGGAACGTACGCGTGCGTTCCTTTCAAGCGTCCTCAACCACTAACCACCCCACACGTAGAGTTTGCGCAATGAGCGACCAGCGCGACCGTATCAATGCCATGTTGAATCTGGCTCAGCACCCCAATACCCCGCAGGCCGAAGCTGAATCAGCTCTTGCAATGGCGTCAAAGCTGATGCAGAAACATGGTCTCACGCAATCCGACATCGAGTCGTCTCGTCCAGACGAAGACACCACTGTCGTAGTGGAACGCGTTCGGGTCGGAGGGCTGTACCGCGTCCGTCGTCAAAATATTTTGTACACCATTGCGCTGTTGCATTCATGCGCGGGTTATCGCGCAGATGACGAAGGAGACCAATGCGTCATTGTTCTATACGGACGTGCCGCAGATATTTTCGCAGCACGCACATTGTTCGCTGCAGCTGATGCAATGGGCGCACGACTCTTGCCACGAGGCGACAGGTCGTGGCGTGTTGCATGGTGGAAGGGTTTTCAACTGGGCATAGAGGAATCACTCTCTGTTGCGCGCAAAGACTACGTATCAGAAACACCTGGGTCGGGATTAGTACTCGCAGATCGCATGAAACGGGCTCAACACGAATTGCGCGTGAATGGTCCACCTCTACGTGGTGGTTATTCCTACAGCGACACGTCTTCTGGCGCATACATCAACGGCAGACAAGCCGGCAGTGGGTTCGGTGGTTCTGGACGGTCTTTTACTGCTGGTGTGCGTGGAGAATTAACTTGAGCACACTCAACACGTTTGTTCAAATCGCAATTGCTCGCGCCAGTAAATACCAAAAATGCTCCGCCGAACAAGCGCTGACATACGCATGCGAAGACATCGTCGATAACGAGCTTGGTTCCCGCAATTTTTCTTCGCATCACATCGAACAATGGTTACAACATGTGTGCACTAGAGAAGATATTGATTTGCCACAGATAGTCGTTGGCCGAGCAACTCGTACATCGTTGGCATCTGCCGATATTGAGTCACACACAATTTGTCTCCGGGGGAAAGTCACCACTGCTGCTACAGCTCTACATGAAGTAGCTCATGTCATTGTCGGTGCCGATTCTCACGGCATTCTCTTTCGAGATGAACTTGTTCGTCTTGCACGTGCGCACATTTCTGTTGAGTATGCGGCCTTGCTTTATGGCGTATACCAAGGTGTCGGATTAGAGATGTCGCCGTGGCCAGCTAGTGCGTCTCAACGCTAAGGGCTGCCGTCATACCGATTAGATTGCAGTCATGAGCGACGCTGACAATCTGTATTCCATTCTTTCCACCACCCGATCCATTCGGCGCATCAGCGATAAGCCTGTGGACGATGCAACTCTTGAACGCGTGTTACAAGCTGCCATTTGGGCACCAAGTGGTGGCAACAGACAGCCATGGCGCATCATCGCGGTGCGTGACCGTGCACTGAAACAAAAACTCGGAGAGATTTACGCAGCCGAATGGGCCAAATACGTTGAAATGAATATGAAACGTGTTGAAGGAATGCCAGAGAACATTGTGGATGCAACGCGCACTGGTCTTGCAGTCGGCACACGTCTCGCAGAATCACTCGCTGATGTCCCTGTTGTCATCATGTTCATTCATGATCCTCGTGAAGTTTTCGTGACTGATGGAAACTTGGGACGAACACCAGTTGTAGGCGGAGCATCCTTGTACCCGGCGGTACAGAACTTGTTGCTCGCTGCTCGCGCTGAAGGATTAGGCGGAGTTCTCACCACTCTTATTTCTGCAAGCGAAGTGAAGGTAAGAGAATTACTGGAGATACCAGAGCCATGGGGCGTATACGCCATGGTTCCACTTGGTCACCCCATGGGTAACCACGGTCCGTTGCGTCGAGCGCCACTGAGTCAAATGGTCAAATATGACCGCTGGTCTGATTAAGACTCAGTTCGCCACTCAACGTTTTCTGGCCACCGGCCAACACCGCCACCTTCAACAAGGAATCCAGTCAGATTTCTATTCGCATGTTCCATGCGCCACGTCAACATGGCGCGTGCATTTTCTGAAATCACTTCTGCATCAGTAGTTAATGTGCGCCATGTGTTGTCGGCCACCAAGTCGAAGCACAAAAAATCACCATCACCGAATTGAACGTACGCATGAGTGACACTACGACGCACTGCAAGGTTGAGTTGTTCAAGTCGCCGACGCCATGGCCACACGTACCTGTCAGCCGGAATAAGAGCAAAACGCCAGTCGTATTCCCAGTGAGTGGCATCGCGCCACCACGGCGGTTCAGTGCCGTTGACGAAATGCGTTAATGGCAAACCGTCACATTGTGCCGGGATAGCGATGTCCATCACTTCGCACAGTGTTGGCATGATGTCAATGTTCTCTGTGAACTTGTCAACCACAGTGCCGTGAACACTTGAATGACGTGGGTCAGCAACAATTCCTATGATGTGCTGACTTGTTTCCCAATAACCAACTTTTTCGCGTAAGCCATGATCACCCAACATCTCTGCATGATCAGCAGTGATGACAATGACTGTGTTGTCCCACTCACCAGATTCCACTAGCGCATCAAAGAGTCTCCCAAGTTGATAATCAACTTCGCTAATCATTCCGAAATATTGCGCCCGCATGTGTGCCATCTCATCGGCGTCAGTTGGCGCCTTAGTCCCGTCAAGCATCAACATCACTTCGTGAAACGGGTGCACTTCTTCAGCACGCTGAATCGGATCACC
>CALPPK020000030.1 GCA_943325435.2 Bifidobacterium breve | reverse complement strand
ATTCACCGGTTCGTCAGAACCATCACGCAATCCGAGGATCGAACATGGCTGCAACAACAGGCAACGCACGGCTGACTCAGTGGGTGAAAGATTGGGCCGACGTTCTTGAACCTGACGCCATCTATTGGTGCGATGGTTCAGCTGATGAATACGAACGTCTCTGCCAATCACTAGTTGACGCTGGCATCTTCACAAAGCTTGATGATGCAAAACGCCCGAACAGCTACTGGGCACATTCTGATCCAGGCGACGTCGCTCGCGTTGAAGATCGCACATTCATTTGTTCAACAGATGAATCAGATGCAGGTCCGAACAACAACTGGCGTGAACCATCTGAGATGCGTGCTGAGATGATGAGTTTGTACAAGGGCGCCATGAAGGGCCGCACCATGTATGTGGTTCCTTTTTCAATGGGCCCACTCGGATCGCCAATTGCACATATCGGAGTTCAGTTGTCAGACAGCCCATACGTTGCTGTCAACATGCGCATCATGACCCGTATGGGCCAAGGCGCACTTGATGTTCTTGGAAACAATGATTGGGTGCCATGCGTGCATTCAGTTGGTGCTCCCCTTGCGCCTGGCCAGAAAGATTCTGCTTGGCCATGCAACCCAGACAATAAGTACATCGTTCACTTCCCAGAGACTCGTGAAATCATGTCGTACGGTTCTGGCTACGGCGGCAATGCATTGCTCGGCAAGAAGTGCTTCGCACTACGTATTGCTTCAGTGATGGCGCGTGATGCAGGTTGGCTTGCAGAACACATGTTGATTCTGAAACTTACGAACCCTGCAGGCGCGTTCAAGTACATCGCAGCCGCATTTCCATCTGCATGCGGAAAAACAAACCTCGCCATGCTTGTACCAACCATTCCAGGCTGGAAAGCCGAAACAATCGGTGATGACATTTGTTGGATGAAGTACGGCGCCGATGGTCGCTTGTATGCAATCAACCCAGAAGCAGGTTTCTTTGGTGTTGCTCCAGGAACTGGTTACGACACAAACGCCAATGCCATGGAAACCATGACAAGCAATTCGATTTTCACAAACACTGCACTTACACCTGCTGGAGATGTGTGGTGGGAAGGAATGAGCGACGAAGCTCCTGCGCGTGCAACCGATTGGAAAGGCAATGCATGGAACCCAGAAGTGGAAACTCCTGCTGCTCACCCGAACGCTCGATTCACAGCTCCTGCATCACAGTGCCCATGCATCGCGCCTGAATGGCAGGACCCAGCTGGTGTTCCTATCTCTGCCATCTTGTTCGGCGGACGCCGTCGCACCACAGTCCCATTGGTCACTGAAGCTTTCGACTGGGACCACGGCGTGTTCCTCGGCAGCATCATGGCGTCTGAGACAACAGCTGCAGCCGGTGGGGCTGTTGGCAACTTGCGCTTTGACCCAATGGCAATGCTTCCGTTCTGCGGGTACAACATGGCCGATTACTTCGGACACTGGCTCAAGGTTGGCGCTGCTGCCAAGAGCGAGAACCTTCCAAAGATTTTCTTTGTGAACTGGTTCCGCCGAGATGAAGATGGTCGCTTCTTGTGGCCGGGATACGGCGAAAACAGCCGAGTTCTCAAATGGATCTTTGATCGTCTTGATGGAAAAGCGAATGCAACAAAGACTGCAATTGGCTACTTGCCATCCCCTGCAGACATTGATGTCACTGGCCTGGACGTCTCTGCTGCCGACATGAATGCATTGTTGTCACTTGATTCTGACGGCTGGAAATCAGCGTTGCCGCAAATGCGCGATCATTACGCACAGTTTGGTTCAAAGCTTCCTGCGCCGTTGACTACTGCATTAAACGAACTTGAGTCGTCGCTGAAGTAATTAGGCCTGGCCTACCAACATGGCTCGAATACCGAGCCCCATGAGGAACAAGCCGCCAAAGCCGTAGAGCAAGTAGGTCTTGCTTTTGAGTTGGTGGCGATAGCTGTAGATGATTGCGACCGCCATGATGGCCACAAATCCGTAGAACGCATGGAATGCAGGAAACTCAAGCTTGTCCCTATTGACCATGATGACGCCGAGAGTGACCTGAACAAAGATGGTGAATTCTGCGATTCCGGTGTACCACCACAGAGCACGAGTACGTAGCGGGGTGATCTTGTGAGCAGCAAGTGCCCACACACCAGCGAGACCGTTGCTGATAATTGCAACCCAGGCCCACGCACTATGAATGTCGGAAATAAGCAAAGAAAGCACGTTTGTAAATCTACCTAGCGAATGAGCGTGTCGGCTTCGTTGCCTGACTCAATAAGGACCAGTTTTCCGTCGACAATCTCAAAAGTTGTGACCGAGCAGTTATCAAGACTGGCAATAACCATCGCGTCGTTGTCCGTCGCAGCACCAATCACCGCATTGATAGCAATAAAGTGACTAAACACCACAGTATCTGTGGTGATAGCCGCAACACGTTGCGCAATTGAATTGCGATAGTCGATGTAATGAGAACCTGAGCGTTCGGCTACTTGCGACCATGTACCTGCCATTGCTTCGCGCAACCAATCGACTCGGTTTTCTAAGGTGTACTCAACAGGTGATGGAATTTCTCCGACAAGCGGTTCGATAACAACATCTTGTTTCCATGCAGTTGCTAACGGGAAAGCCGTTTGCTGACAACGAAGCAACGGGCTCGACATCACTGGCAACGGCCCGAGCGATGACAACTTTGATGCGACTGCAAGTGACTGACTACGACCAAGATCATCGAGACCTGGGTCTGGATCTACATTCCATCCGGCTGCAGCACGGCCGTGACGCACCATATACACACGCGTCATTCGAAAATCCAACCGTCGCGCATTGGCTCTTTACTCTTCGGGTCAATGAACCATTCGTTGCCAAATTGACGTGCGAACGTTTCATCGTCCATTGCTAAGAAGAAACTAGAATCGCTCAATTGACTTGCATGGCACTTCATTGCTGCGCGCTTTAGTTGCGCATATTTCACGACATCAACTTTGTAGTTGATTTCTGACTCAAGTGTTCCCATTGGATTGCCGTCGTCCATTGGACCATCTGGGTTAAACCCCTCGCCCTCTGGTAGAAAACCAGCAGCACGTGCCGCTTCGATACCACGACGCATTTGATCGCGGTTCATAGTGCCTTCTAATACCCGAACTGCGGGGAACAACTCAGCTGCGCGATGCCCAACCTTGTGAACCATGATGTGATCAGGGTGGCCGTACCCGCCGTGCCAGTCATATGTGGTGAGAACATCTGCATTTTCTTCACGCAATACTTCTGCAAGTTTGTGAGCAGCCTCATCAAGTGATGCATTGCAGAACGAGCCGGCGTTTGTGTTCTGTTCCCAGCCAGTCATTCCACTGTCTTCGTAACCAAGCCACACAACGCGATGTACCCCGAGAGTCTCTGCGGATTTCAGAGTTTCTGCGTGACGTACTTCGACAAGTGTTTTGCCTGCGGGCATATCGGCAGGGATTTCGCCATGGTCGCCATTTGTAGCGACGACCAAGACAACCCGATGCCCTTCAGCAGATGCGCGCGCAATGGTGCCGCCGGTTCCGATGCATTCATCATCAGGGTGGGCATGAAAGCAAACGAGTGTTGACACTTATGCCTGCTTTGCAGCACCGCTTGCGAGTAGAGCGTCGACATTAGCCACGCCCCAGTCACGCAATACTTCTGCGGTGTGCTGACCAGCATGAGCCGATGGGCGAGAAATTTCTGGCGTAGTACGAGAAAAACGAGGAGCTGGTGCCGGTTGCATGTGACCGTTGACATTGATGAATGTTTTGCGCTCAACGTTGTGTGGGTGTGCAGCAGCTTCGCTCATAGTAAGCACTGGGGCAAAACACACGTCTGTTGCTTCCATGATGTCGCACCACTCATCACGAGTTTTTGCTTTCATTACTTCTTGCAAGCGAATCTTCAGCCCTGGCCACATTGACTGGTCCATCTGCTTTGCGAAATCAGCATCACCTTCAAGGCCGGTGAGCTTCATGAGTTCCGCATAGAACTGTGGCTCAATAGAACCGAGCGAGATGTACTTGCCGTCTTTGCATTCGAACACGTCGTAGAAGTGGGCGCCAGTATCGAGAAGGTTTGTGCCTGGTGCGTTTTCATTGAAGATGCCCATGGACTTGAACGACCAGAACATGGTCATCAGCACTGCGGCACCATCGACCATTGCAGTATCAACTACTTGACCCTTGCCAGACTTTTGTGCCTCAAGCAATGCACATACAACGCCGTATGCAAGGAACATTCCGCCGCCGCCAAAGTCGCCGACCATGTTGAGTGGTGGCACTGGTGCCTCACCTGCGCGAGCGAAATGTGCAAGCGAACCGGATAACGAGATGTAGTTGATGTCGTGGCCAGCAGCCTGGGCGTACATACCTTCTTGTCCCCAACCTGTCATGCGACCAAACACAATGCGTGGGTTACGTGCCTGACACACATCAGGCCCAATACCAAGACGTTCCATAACGCCTGGACGGAAACCTTCGATGATTGCGTCAGCATTTTCTACCAATTGCAACAACGCCTCAACGCCTTCAGGGTTTTTGAGATCGAGTGCGATGTTCTTGCGTCCACGCAACATCAGGTCACCTGCTGGTGTTGATGGTGGCGTGCCACGCACTGCTTGCGCGCGATCAACACGAATGATTTCGGCACCCATGTCAGCGAGCAACATGGCGGCAAACGGGCCAGGCCCGATGCCAGCGATTTCAATGATCTTGTATCCAGTAAGTGGTCCAGACATGACGAATTCCTTTTGTTGTTAT
Organism: Bifidobacterium breve; assembly: GCA_943325435.2. The sequence continues at coordinate 3,666 of CALPPK020000030.1, read as the reverse complement.
GTGGCGAAGAGTTATGCGGCGCGACGTGTATGTGACGCGATTGCGTCAACAAAAATTGGCCACAGTGGCATTGGAACGTCATGACCCATATCAGTGACGAACATGAATACTGAGCCCGGGATAAGTTCTGCAGTGCGCTCGCCGCCTGATGGCGTAAGCAGTTGGTCATCACGACCGTGAATAACAAGAGTCGGAGTATTCAGAGCGCGAAGCTTGTCGCTGCGATCACCTGATGCGTAGATAGCAGCAAGTTGACGGTGTGAACCTTCTGGATAGAAGCTTCGGTCGAATTCACGGGCTGCACGAGCTTTCGCTTCGTCGAGATCGAAATACTTCTTTGAGCACCAGACGCTCCAGTTCTTTGCACCCTCAATGTATGTGGCACGGTCAGGAGACGGTGGAGCGAGTAACGCAGTCAGCGCAGCCTCCGTTGGTGTTCCGTATGCAAGGTCACCAGGAACCGACATGATGCTGGTGAGGCTTTGTGTGCGATGAGGATGCTCGATTGCAACAGTCTGTGCAATCATGCCGCCCATTGATGCACCAATAATGTGCGCCTTATCAATGCCGAGATGATCGAGCACGCCGATCGCATCAGCAGCCATGTCAGACAACGTGTACGGAACGGGAACAGTTACTGTTTCACCCATTGCTGCTTGCATGGTGACTTTGTCTGTTTCCACCATGACGCCGTCATGTTTGTACGACAAACCGCAATCTCGATTGTCGAAGCGCACAACATGGAAACCCTGTGCAACAAACAAATGCAAGAATTCCTCTGGCCAGGCAGTCATCTGGGCACCAAAGCCCATGATCCACAACAAGGTGGGATTCTTTGGATCTCCCAAAGTGTCGTATTCGATATTGATTCCGTTTGGCAAGATGGCTTGAGACATCTGTCTATTCTCACAGGTAGCCATGCCTACGAGAAAAGCGGAGCAATCAGCTCAGTAGGCGTCTCTTTTGCTCCAGAAATTCATCATCGGTGATGGTTCCCCGGTCGCGCAGTGCTTCTAGTCGCTCTATTTCGCCTGCAATGCTCATCGAGCCTGGCGTGGACTCTGACCGCATTCCACCACGAGCCTGAATGGTTGAGTGAATGATGTTTTGCACTCTTTCAGGCTGGGCGATATCGGTAAAGGTCTGTTGGCCGTCTTGACCACCCGATTCGATGAGCAAATCGCCAACACCGATCATCCGCTCCACGACCGATTGACTGAAGTTCACGTTGTTCACTCGTTCAAGAGGGATTTCAACCCCGTCACGAGACACAACGCCTTGTCTGTAAATAAGCCGATGGGAGGTGACGACGAAATATGTGGTGCGCCATTTGATGAGATGCACCAACACCCAGGCAGCACTCACGATGATGGATGCCATTCCCAGATACCCAACGGCATCTTCGAAGAAACCTGCTGGCATCTGAGCCCGCAGCAGCAGGGTCAGAAACATCGATCCGAGGAGAGTTGAGACTGACGACCCGAAATACCACCAGTGCGGATGGAGGTCTAAAACGATGTTTTCGTAGTCATTCAGCAATCGCCGAGGAAAGGGCATGGAAGAAAGGGTACAACCGCCTAGTTTCAAGGCGTGACATTCCTGCACCAGCCCCAGACAGAATCCGGCCATACGGCTGATTCTGTGCTTGCCGGCCTCGATGCGCAACAGCGCGAAGCAGTCACCGCACCCGTTGGCATTGTTGTCGTGCGCGCCGGTGCAGGTTCTGGCAAAACAACAGTTCTCACTCGTCGCATCGCATGGCGAACATTGTCTGGCACTGCAGATATTGAGAAAACTCTCGCAATTACTTTCACGCGACAAGCTGCAACTGAAATGCGCACACGCCTTGCACGATTTGAACTTGACGGCCGACCCACCATTGGCACCTTTCACGCAATTGCTCGTCGACTGATGTTGCAGAACTTAGAGGATCGCAACAGACGAGCTCCGGTGATTGTCAACAACCGCTCGTCTCTGATGTCTTCATGCATGGGAGACGACGCCAAACATGGCGGCGTGATGGATATGTTGGCCGCAATTGACTGGGCTCATGCACACATGATCGCGCCAGACGCCGCAGCTTCTGCGCTCTCTTCAGCAGGAATGAAAGTGCCACTGCCCGCACTTCGCTTTACTGAAGTGTTCAAGACATACGAACAAACCAAACGCAAACGTGGCGTGATTGACTTGAACGATTTCATGACGTCTGTCGTCACTGAAGCAGCCAAAGACCCAAGGTTTGCCGAATCTATTCGCTTTCAGTATCGCCATGTTTCAGTTGATGAAGCTCAGGACATGAACCCCTTGCAATATGCATTCCTGAAAGTTCTGTTACCTGCAAACCCCGATGTGTTCTTAGTGGGTGACCCAAACCAAGCAATTTATGGTTTCAACGGTGCAGATAAAGGCTTGTTCGACTCGCTTCCAGGGTTCTCTACTGGTGCCAATATTGTTTCATTGCCGTCGAACTACCGTTGCACCCCTGAGATCGTAAAGATAGCTGTTGATTCACTGGCCAAGGACGGACAAATCGCAGATGCAGTATCGAAACGCCCTAGTGGTGCAGTTGTACGACTAGAACGGTGCGCTACAGAATCAGCAGAGCAACAACTCATCACAAAACTTGTAAGACGTGCATATTCCTCTGATCGCACATGGAGCGATATCGCAGTTCTGGTGCGCATCAACACCGTTGCTGACGGTATTCGTGACCAACTGATTGCTGCTGGTATTCCTGTTCGTTCGTCGCGCAGAGGTGGCGCATGGGCCCGTGCAGTTGCCGCTGCCACTTCATTAACTGGCCGCGACGAATTAGCAACATGGGCTGCAGACATTCTTGATACGGGCGAATACACACCGGACGACGCCGACTTTCAAATCGCAAAACTTGTCCGTGATTTTCTTGATGCACACCGCTCTGGCGGAGTCGACGGGCGCACATTCGGTTCGTGGCTCGTGACATCAGCAGACATTGCGGAAACAGATGGCGTTGAAGTACTTACCTTTCACGCAGCCAAAGGCCGAGAATGGTCATACGTCGTCGTTGCCGGAATGGAGAAGGGCCTTCTTCCCCACCGCAGTGCCCGCACAGGTGCTGCCCGCAGCGAAGAGGCACGCCTTGCATATGTGGCGCTTACCCGTGCGGCCGATGAACTTGTTGTCACATGGACCGACCAACGCAACACAAAGTCTTCAGGGCCGTCACCCTTCCTGCCCTCTGTCACCACTTCAGTTCCTGTTGTTGATGCACCACCTGAAGAGTTGCGCCGAATCGCTCGCCAGCGCCCGCAACAAGACCCACTTGAAGTCGCACTTGAAGAATGGCGCCAACAGAAAGCTCGTGCAGCTCGCATGGAACCAAATGGCATCTTGACCGCTACCCAGATGCGCAACATTGTTCGCAGTAGACCCTCTACCGAGGACGCAATTGCTGACCTCACCGACATTGTTTTCGCACGCCGCTATGCAACGGAGCTAATAGCAACTATTAACTCTGCGCTGGGCCGCTGAGGTCGCGACCCTTTCGCAATTTGTCCATCATTTCAGTGGGCATTGATAGAAAAACTGCTTCAGCTTCAGCACACAATGTGTCGCCAATATGTGAAGTGCCTTTTGTAAAAATCTTGCGTCCTTCGATGCGATCGACCCAACCGCGATACACGATTT
>CALPPK020000029.1 GCA_943325435.2 Bifidobacterium breve | reverse complement strand
TCGGTGTACCCAGTGACGTCCACTGCGTATGTATTTGTCTCGTGAGCCAGTGACGCGATTGCAAACTTCATAGATTGAGACTAGTTGCTCCTATTTTCTGGGGGGATAGCCATCTGGCATGAATCATGGAGGATCCGTGAGGGAGGATTTGGTCCATTTCCCGCCACTAGGCTTGGCGATGGTGATGCATGATGTGGCGGCGAATTTCGCACCACATTTCGCACCATCCCCGCCTTCGTAGCTCAGTGGATAGAGCAACGGTTTCCTAAACCGCAGGTCGCAGGTCCGATTCCTGCCGAGGGCGCTAGATGATTAACGGATGTATGTCTCGAACGACATCGACCGGTTGAGGCCGGTAGACAGCGTGCAGCAGAACGATCCGTCAGCAGCAGAGAATGATCCGTGGTACAAGCCGATACCACCAGTGGCGTCGTCTGAACCGCGAATACCGTTCGGCCAGAGACCGCCTCCATTTTCGTTCCATCCAAATCCCCAACGAGCTTTCTGGTTGCCGTTGTAGTTAAAACCATAGAAACGAATATCTGCCTGACGAGTCCAGATGCGAGTATCAAATCCGCCAAAGGTGAAGGCATCACTAATGAATTGCTCTGCAGGGCCACTGAAGATTGCTAATGGGGTCTTTGGCCCACTTGGGATGGTTGTCTTCCATGTCCAGCCGTATGTGTGGCCGGTAACACTTCCTCCGTTGATTCCCGCATCAGGGAATATGGCGAGCATTTCAGTTCCTGACAAGTAGTTGAAAGTATTGAACTTTGCGTTTGTTGCATCGGTAGTCACATTGCCAAGGTTCGACACATTCAACGTGTTGGCAGTAGTCCAGTAGTTGGCATCAAATGCAAACGACGTGCTGTTGCGTGGAGCCTTCATGGTGAGTGTCCAGCCACCACCGCTCATTGCGGAATCCATGAGGCAGTACACCTGCGTATTTGTGACCGTTCCAGAAACGTTGAGACTGATGGTGTACGTACCGTTTGTATTGGTTCCGGTGGAATTCTTGATGTCAAGACACGACTGCATGTTGCTGACAGTGAGAGTTGTTGTGGTGCTAGCTGCCGCGTATGTGGAAGTAGCTAGTTGCGAAATGGTGATTGTCGTCGTGCCGTTACCAACAAGTGTGATGAGCCTGGTGGTTTCATTGATGGTTGCTACCGCTGTGTTGGAACTTGTATAAGAAATAGCACCATTACTACTGGTTGAAGGCGCTGTCAGAGTAAATGGCGCAGTGTCGGGGGTTTTTGTAATAGAAGACTCAGAACTAAGCATTGGATTACTGAGCACAACTAGTGATGTTGTGGCGCTACCGGCAGCATAAGTTGAGGTGGCAGATACCGATGCTGTGATAGTTGTATTTCCGCCACCGACAATTGTGACGCGACCAGTGGTTGCGTTAATGGTTGCAACTGAAGTGTTGGAACTTGCGTATGAGATTGCGCCGTCGCTGTTAGTAGTTGGAGCAGGAAGTGTAAATGCAGCATCGTTGTAATTCTTTGTGAGAACCGACATTGCACTGATCGTTGGGTTGCTCAACACTGTGAGCGTTGTAGTCACTGTTGAAGAGTTGTAGTTGTCGGTCGCAGCTTGTTCTGCGGAAATTGTTGTGGTTCCACCACTGAGAACTGTGATTAACCCACTCGTCGGATTGATTGCAGCAACAGCAGGGTTAGAACTGCTGTACGTGATTGCGCCAGTGCTCACAGATGATGGAATTGTGGGCGTGAATGGTTGATCGCCAACAGTCTTTGAAAGACCGCCGCCAGAGTAGCGAATAACAACAATCCCAGATCCGCCATCACCTGCTGCTTGACCAGCAACTCCGCCTCGCCAACCGGCACCGCCACCGCCACCTGTCTCATCAACTCCGTCGATACCGGCGCCGCCACTTGCATTGGTGCCACTACCGCTGCCGGCATTGGTGCCGCCAGCACTGTTCTTCCAATAACCCTGGCCTCCACCACCGGAGCCATACACAATGGCAGAACCTGTGCGCGTTGAATCAGCGATTCCTTCGCCACCTTTTCCACCGACTCCACCATTTGGACCTGTGTTTCCATTTCCTATGCCTGGGGCACCGACCTCCGTTGCGCCGCCGCCGCCACCGCCGCCACCGGAGCCACATTGCGTTGACAAACCACCAGCCCTGCCGTACACCAAGATTGTGGAACCATTGGAGGAAGTTCCAGCCGAAGACTGGGTAGAACTACCAGCCGAAGAGAGGCAGTGTGCGCCTCCGCCTGAACCACCGGAACCTACGCTCACGCCGCACCCGCCACCGCGGCCACCACCTACCGCGATAAGAGAGCCGAACTCTGAATTTCCACCGTTGTACCCATTGCCGCAGTAGGTTCCACTGCCGCCCAAACCAGTTTTTACAGTGATGGACTGTCCTGGAGTTACTGGGAAACCACTAGCAATAACAACGCCGCCACCGCCACCTGCGCCGGCATCAAAACAACATCCATTTGAGCTGCCGCCGCCACCGCCACCAGCGACAACGACTGCTTTTACCGAGGTGACCCAAGACGGTACCGTCCACACACGTGTTGCGGATTGTGCGCTTGTTGTTGGTGTAGTTGCTGCAGTCGCAAATGAAAGTATGCATTCACCATTTGAGGCAAGCGCAATATTCACGCCAGTTGTGTTGTCAACATTCGAGCTGCATGTGCCACCAAAACCGCTGAGAGGCGCAGTTGCCTTAGCAACTGTAAATGTGGCAGTTGTAGATCGCGCAGCGTATGGAGACGATGCAGCTTGAGAAGCAGTAATTGTGGTTGAACCAGCACCCACAATTGTGACTGCGCCCGATGAAGAGTTGATGGTTGCAACATTGGTATTGGAACTAATGAAAGTGAATGCACCGCTGCTTGATGATGAAGGCGCCGACATTGTGAATATTGCATCGCCAAATGTTTTGGCAGGTGCAACAAATGACCCGAAAGTTGGAGACGCAGCGTTGACTACAAATGTGGTCGTACTTGTTGATGCGGTGTGAGTGAGCGTTGCGAGTTGGGTGGCAATGATCTCTACAGAACCAGGCGCGACGATTGTGACTAGCCCAGTGGAGCTATTCACGGTCGCTACCGAAGTGTCGTTCAAAGTCCCGTTCTTCCTAGTGGTGAAAGTAAATGCTCCACTGCTGGTGGTAGTGGGTGGTGTCAATAAGAAGGGCGCAGCACCGTAGGTCTTGTTGTCGATAACAAAGTCTCCGTACACCGGCAAGCCACGACTAATTGTAAGAACCGCAACAGTGGTGGCAGCTGTGTGGTTTGTGCCTTTGGCTTGCGACATGGTGAGGGTGGTAATACCGGTGCTTACGATTGTGACTCGACCAGTTGTTGCGTTGATTGTTGCGGCATCTGGGTTGCTGCTTGTGTAGGTAATGACACCATCACTTGGTGAGGTACCCCAATCGAAAAGGAAATTGGCATCCCCGAAATCTTTCGCGATTGGGTCAAGGCGTTGGAATGCGGGTGTCGCTAGACCAACTTGAACGGTGACAGATGATGATGCAGCTTCATAATTTGTGGTTGAGGCTTGCTTCACTGTGATGGTTGCTGTGCCTGCGCCAACAATGCGAACACGCCCTGTCTTTTCATTGACAGTAAGTACGCGGGTGTTATTGCTAGAGAAGGTGAATGCGCCGGAGGAAGTAGATCGTGGTTCCATCGTGGAATCAGCATCACCAAAGACGAGTCCCGTAAGTGAAATATTGGACAGCTCTGGAGTGGCCTTTGCGATTGTTATCTCGGTCTTAACGGAGTTAGATGCGTAGTTACCAGCGGCTGCCTGCGTGGCGGTAATGGTGGCCGTACCGGCACCTGCGATTGTTACTTTTCCTTCTTCAGTTATCTTCACAACTTTGCTGTCGCTACTAGTGAAAGTGAATGCTCCAGATGAGAGGGAAGTTGGCTTCGTTATAGAGAACTCGCCATCACCAAAAGTCTTTGAATCGGCGGTGATTTTGCCCAATATGGGGACTGCCTGTTTGACAGTGAAGGTCATTGTTTGGGTGGCGCTCACGTAGTCGTCTGTAGCTGCTTGTGTGGCGGTGATTGTGGTTGTGCCAGCGCCAACGACTGAAACTTGGCCAGTTGTTGCATTGACTGTGGCCACTGCAGTGTTGCTAGACGTGAATGTAACTGCACCGCGTGATTCTGATGTTGGTTTGCCAATCGCTGGACCGACTTCTCCAAAGGTGCTTGAAAGTTCTGCAATGGCAGAAAGTACAGGGGTGCCTTTTCGCACAGTCAGGACAAAGTTCTTTGACGCTGCAAGAAAGTCATCATTGGCAGGTTGAGTAGCAGTAATTGTGGTTTTGCCTGCACCAACTATTGACAGCTTCCCGTTCACTCTTGAGAACTTCGCTACAGACTCATCGCTTGATTCCATTTTGAATACGGCAGAACTTGTAGACGTTGGGCTTGCCAACGCAAAGGCTTCTTCACCGACGGTGCGACTAGTGGTAGTGAACGAACCAAGTACTGGAGTTGCTCGCGCGACTGTTAATTCCGCTGTGACAGAAATTGATTCGAAGTCTTTTACTGCAGCCTGGGTGGCCGTAATAGTGGAAGTGCCTGCACCTGCGATAGTGACACGTCCGGTTGAAGCATTGATCTGAGCAATGTCAGGTTTGCTTGATGAAAACTTCCATTCACCTTTGCTATTTGATGTAGGTGGCTGCACTGTAAATGGCACATCACCAAATTCAACAGAAGGTAAAACCAATTTCCCGACAGTGGGAACTTGTGGTGCGCCCTTTGTAGAAACGTTTCCTGAGCTTTCTTTTGGAGCAGTCGTTGTAGGCGCCGTGTAAACAGGGTCAACCTTGTAGTTCGGGTTTGCCATGTTGCGGTTGGCAAGTGAAGGAAGCGCTGCAATTTCTTTCGACGCAAGTTCTGGCGGCAACTCTGCTTTTACTGCACTGAGGTTGAGTACCTCTTTGACAATGGTCTTTGTTTCGACACCAGTCGAAGACACTGCGGTTTTTTCTACGACGCCGGTAGATGTCGCTGCCAACACAGTGATTCCGCCGCCGGTTGGATCGGCCTTCATTTGCAGAGTCGGCTTATCTTCAGACACTTGTTGCTGAACAACTTGACCACTAGCTGTTGTTACGGAAACAGCCATTTCGCCACCAGAGACAGACAATGAAATTGCAGCACCCGATGCATTTGCAACAAGGTTTCCAGAGGCCAAAGTGAGGTCAACACCTGGGTCCTTGGTGGAAATAGAACTTCCTTCAATTTCCACTGGGTTGTTGGCGCTACCAGGCGTTGTGAATTGTGCAATGCCGTCTGGCATTATCGCGTACACACTGGTTGAACTAGAGAACTTCAGTTTGCTTCGAGCCTTTTTTCCCTTCTTGGCCGCAACAGTGGTCGTTGACTTGGGGTCACTAACGGTGGGGACGCTGACTAAGTAGTCATAAGAATCTCGCTGTATCGCTCCCTTAACTGGCAGCACGGATGTTCCGTCTGTGCCGACTGGGTTCGAAGGTGACACAACTCCGCCATCTGTTTCAACTGACCAATCGAGATTGCTAGAGCGAATAAGCATGGTGGTCTTTGCAACCTTGACGCCGTCACCACAGAAAGGGCATGTCCCTTCACGCGCAGATAATGGTGTGAGGTCCATGTCTTGCGGACCACCTGTCCAGGCGTCAGGATCATTTGCTGGGTCTTCGCCGGAGAAAGAGAATCGCCAAGTTTTCGCTTTCAAGTCGATATCGACGTAGCGATTCTTGCCAGGCCAGTTCGAGTCGTACAACAAGATCTTTGGAGTAGTAGGAGTTGGGTACTCAACGGCGTATGGCAACAACGCGTGCCCACCACCGTCGGTGTACAACCCGAGCGTGTAATTCAATTTTCCTGTGGCAAAACTATTTTTTAGTTCGTTCACTTTTTCATCTAGCGATTTATTGAGCCAGAGAGTGATTGCATCTTGTACCTCGGGCAAGAACTGAGTCGCGAACGCACGCATCAGTGCATGAAGTGTTTCATCTTGCGATGGCAGTTTTACGGTGGCAGGTTGTTCTTTGTTGTTGAAGCGTGTTGACGCGATAGCAACAAGTCCTTCACAATGGCCAGATGCACGAGACTGGTTAACCATTCGAGCCCATGCTGAAGCTTCAGCTGTGAGCTTGCAAGGCGTAGCTACACCTCCGACACAGATCTCTTCACCTGATCCAAACATGGAGACGAGGTCTGTCTCATTGAAGTCGGTGTCGGGGAAGGCGGAGGCGGGGAAGTTGGGAAATGACCATCCGTCGATAGTTGTTTGTAGTTCTGTGGCAACTGGTCCGCTTGGGGCGCTCGATCCACCAGATCCACCTGATCCACCACATGCAGAGAGGGCAATAACGACGATAAAGAATTTGGTCATAAGACCAAGACGTCGAGACATTTCATCACCCTTTCCTGCAAAGTAACTACAAATAACAAGGTTACCGAAGGTCTTAGGCTCTTCGTAAGGCAAAATACCCGTATGAGCCTTATTTCATAGGCTCAAGACAGCTGGAATCGCTGGAAATCTCTCTCGGTCGGTGTCACCCGTATCGCAAGGGCCTTGGAAGGTCAGGATCCGACGGTGATGGTTACTTGGGCAGAAGTGGCTCGGTACTGGCCATTGCCACCGATAGCTGCAGCTAGTACGGCTGTTCCGGTTCCTTTGATTTGAACCACGCCAGTTGCAGCATCGACAGTGGCAACTGCAGTGTTTGAACTTGCAAAAGTAATTGTTCCAGGCCTGCTTGATGTTGGTGCAGTAAGAGTGAAGTCAGGACTAGTTGTTGTGTATGAGGAACTCGGCAATGTGAGTGCACCAAGCGTGGTGGCAGATGGCGAACTGGACATCAACCCGACAACATTTACAGGTGACGAGCGATCTGTTGTAAAGCCATCGCCTACGTTGCCCGCCCAACTGTGACCCCAACACATCACACTGCTACCGGTGACTGTGGCACAGGTAGCAAAGCCCTTGCCAGCCTCGATGGAAAGTACGCCGCTGCCTAAACCAACAACATTGACAGGTGTCAAACTGTCTGTGAGCGTTCCATTTCCCAAAGACGCCAAAGCGTTGTAACCCCAACACTTTGCTGCGCCACCAGTGGTAATCGCGCATGTATGTCTCAAACCACCACTGATGGAAGCGATACCAGAAATTGGCTGGCCGTCGACTTTGACTGATGTTGGAACGTTTCTATTTGTCGTGGTGCCGTCGCCGAGTTCGCCGTATCCGTTTCTGCCCCAACACTTCGCCTCACCATTGGTTAACACGGCACACGTATGTTCGTAGCCTCCACTGATGGAAACAACACCAGACGTGAGGCCACTGACTTGTGCTGGTTCGTTTCTATTTGACGTAGTGCCGTCGCCGAGTTGGCCATAGTTGTTGGCACCCCAACACTTCACTGACCCACTGCTGAGTAGGGCACACGAGTGCATAATGCCACTGGTGATAGCGGTGACGCCTGAGGTGAGCCCCTTTACGTTTACGGCGGGAGATGTGTTAACCCAGGTACCGCTTCCAAGTTGGCCAGTCCAGTTGTCACCCCAACACTTCACACCGCCATATGACATCAGTGCACAACTGTTCGCGTAACCGGAAGAGATGCTTATTGCACCCGCACTGATACCTGGATTGTTGCTGTCAGCAACACCGTTACCGATACATTTCACTTCCCCTGCTGTGGTGAGCGCACACATGCGACTATCGCCAACAGCAATCGCAGAGATGTTGTTGGTGAAGCCCGGAACATCGCTCGGAGTCTTCTGCTGGTTGCTCGCCAAGGTTCCAATTTGGCCATAACTATTTGAACCCCAACACTTCATGGCACCAGTGCTCGTAAGAGCGCAGGAGCTGACATTACTCAACGACAACTGCGTAATCTCGGGCGCAGCTTCAACTGTGAGGGTTGTGGAGGTGCTTGCACTTCTATAGGTAGAAGTGGCAACTTGCCACGCGGTGATGGTGGTAGTTCCAGATCCAGTGATCGTGATGAGGCGGGTATTTGAATCAATTGTTGCGACAGCGGTATTAGAACTGGTGTAGGAAATAGCACCGTTACTGTTCGTGGTGGGAGCAGTCAACGTAAATGCTGCCGAACCGTATGCCTTTGTAATGGCTGGCATCGCACCGAGTGTTGGGTCGCGAAGCACTGTGAGCGTCGTGGTCACTGTTGTTGAGTTGTAATTGTCGGTAGCTGCTTGCGTGGCAGTAATCGTGGTGCTTCCACCACTTAATACAGAGATGAGACCACTGGTCGAGTTGATGGTGGCGACTGCAGTGTTCGAACTGCTGTAGGTAATTGCACCGGTGCTTGCAGATGATGGAATTGTTGGGGTGAATGATGGATCACCAACATCTCTAGTAAGACTGCCACCAAAACCGCTCAGTGATGGAGTCGCTTTTG